>NZ_KV807823.1:0-782 GCF_001812125.1 Streptococcus sp. HMSC071D03 | reverse complement strand
AGAAAAAGTGTTTATCTTTGACGCAAAGTTCATCCAAAATCTTCTTGGGATGAAAACTAGCATTGTCCATGACAATGACATGAGGGGTCTTCAAAGCAGGTAGAAGTTGCGTTTTGAACCACTCCACAAAGAAATCGCTCGCCATACTTTCCTTGTAAACCATAGGAGCTATAAACTCTCCGTCTACTTGTCCTGCAACAATCGAAGTCCGCTCAAAACGCCGTCCACTAATCTTTTCATAGACTTTCTCCCTTCTAGGAGCCCGTGCATAAGGACGATAGAGGTAGCGGTCGATTCCCGTTTCCTCAATATATACGACTGGTAAATCTTTTAGGCTATTCAAAATATCAAGAAATTCAGCGACTTTCTCTGGATCTTGTTCCTTAAAGCTAGTCGTCTTTTTTTAAAGTGATATTGATCTGCTTTAAAGCTGCCCATACTGAAGGAACAGCGCAATCAAAATGTGCCGCAATTTCCCGTAAGAAAGCGTCTGGATGAGCCTCTACAAAGGCTTTCAATTCCTCTAAAGGAATCTTTCGGCTTTTGGCGACTCGCTTTTTCTTCTCTAAGTGCCCTTGTTCACGTAATTTCTTTTCCCACGTGAAGAGAGTTCTGACGCCAACATCAAAAACTTGGGCCGCCTCGACATGGCTGTGCCCCTCTTTGATGTAATCTAATGCTCCTTGTTTAAAATCTGTACTATATGCCATAGCTTTATTATAACATGTGTTTTATAAACTAAGTGACTATAAAAGCGCTGAGTCGGTCAATCAGGCTCTAAA
>NZ_KV807822.1:1250-10800 GCF_001812125.1 Streptococcus sp. HMSC071D03 | reverse complement strand
AATACCTTGATATACTTGACAAATGGTAGAAAAAAGACTTAGCTCAGTGTAATACAGAACCAAATCTTATTGATAAATTATTTGTCTAATTTTTTAGAAATTATATCTCTAAATGATATCATTTAACAATTAAATTGTTAGATCTAGCTTAAATTTCTGGTTTAATTCATTTATTGTGTCACTATCATTATATTCCTTAAATATTCTCATAGCTTTGGAACATTCTTTTTTACCTAACTCTACTTGATTCGTTTTTATGAGATAAATACCTTTTAAAAAAAGCAAATAATTCTTTTCAAAATAATATCCTTGTCTAGTAAGTAAATTTTCTAAATCATCTATAAAAAATTGAGCGCTATCTAACAAATTATTTTTCAATAATAATTCTAAATTAAATAAATATAAAGGAATTACTCTATGTGTTCCAATGTCTGTTTTTAAAAAATGTCGTGTTTTCTTGATTACCACTCTATATAGTAAGCTAATGGTTTTAGTATTCATAAAAAACACTGAATTATAGAAAAGTTTTAGTTCATACTCCATCCAAGTATCTACAGAAAGCAGATATTTTATTAATTCATTACATTTAGATGAATTATAAGGAAGGTTTGCAAGACGATTAATCTGTTCTTCAGCAATCAATTTTATGTGATAATTGCATAAACTTTTTTCTTGTTTTTGTTTTAACTCTATTTTATCCACTAATTCTTGAAGTAAAAATATATCTGAAGAATTTACAGCATGTTCTAATTCTTCAAAAAGACATTCTTTTTTGGAATAATAACAATGCACTAATTCTTCAAATTCTGAAAATGATATTCCAAGACGATTTAACAGAATATAAAAATGATTAATAGATAATTTTGTAACGCCATTTTCGAAACGAGAAATAGTTGATTCACTAATTTCATTACATGATAAATCTTTTAGGCGAAAATTTTTTGAAATACGAATATCCTTTAAAACTGCTCCGAAATTTTCCATAATGTTCCTCTTCCATTTCTGCAAAAAATAAAACGCTTGTTTTTTATTTATGATATGATTATATAAAAATAAAATAGAAAGGACAATAGTATTATGAAAAAAATTTTATTGTCAACAGTTGTTTTATTAAGCTTAGTAGCATCTCTGCCAGCAAATAATCCAGTTTCTGCTCAAGAATCATCCTCTCAAGCGACTTATAGTAAGTCAAGTGGAAGTTGGATAAAATCTGGTAGCCGTTGGTGGTATAAGCATTCTGATGGTTCTTATACTACAAATGGATGGGAAAAAATAAATGATACCTGGTACTATTTTGATAGTGAAGGTTGGATGAAGACAGGTTGGATTAAAGAATATGGGAAATGGTATTATCTAGATGATAGTGGTGCTATGAAAACTGGATGGTGTTGGGTTTCTGGTAGCTGGTATTATTTAAATAGTAGCGGTGTCATGCAAACGGGACTACAGACTATCAATGGAAAACAATATTATTTATCTAGTAGCGGAGATATGCAAGTTGGTTGGCACAATATCGGAGATGATACCTATTTCTTTGCCACTAGTGGAGCAAGACAAACGATTAATCGCCGTGCTTTAGTTCTTGGTGAAACATCAACGAGAGCAGTACCTATCGAAGATGTTAATGCTATGGAAAAGGTTTTTAATAACCAAAACTTTAGTAAAGTTGTTCGTTTCCCAGATAAAACAAAAGCTGAGATTATTGCAAAAATGCAAGAGCTTTTCAAATCTTCTAGCGAAAGCGATGTGAACTATCTTTACCTTACCTGTCATGGAGGAAAAGATGGGACGATAGCCATTGGTAGCGATAAAACATCATTTTCAGGCTGGGAATTGGCATCTATACTGAAACAATATAAAGGTAAGTTTGTGGTTATGCTGGATTGTTGCTATTCAGGAACAATTATAGATGTAGGTGAATCAGATGAAAAGGCTGTCTCTAAGTCTGCAGAAGTATTTGATGAACAAGCATTTTTGGCAGGATTTTCAACAGGAGATGTAGCAAGCAAGAATGGTGAAATGCTTGATTCTAAATTCCTCGTACTATGTGCCTCTTGGAAAGGTGAAAAATCGTATAGTGCAGTCGGAGTAGGTAGTCTTGCCACCAGATACTGGGCAATGGGTACAGGTTGGGATTCACTTCAAAGTAGAATGATTTCGCCTATGGCAGACACCAATACTAACGGAAAAATTACTTTAGAGGAACTGTATCAATACTCTTATCCTCTAGTTCTTGAAGCTGCATCAAGCAGTAATAAGGAGCAACATGTATCAGTTTATCCAGAAAACAGTCAATTTGTTTTATTTCAAAAATAAGGAGTTAAGGAAATGAAAGTATCAAAAAAAATCACACTATTTGGTTTGTCTTTAGCAGGTTTAGCTTTACTAGCTTTCCCTCATTCAGGAAAGGCCTTCGAATTGGAAGAAGAATGGGTTATTAAGGGTGATGTCTGGTATCAAAATGGCAAAATTCTTCGATTTAACAATGGAAATGAAGTAGATATCAAAGTCTTAGATTTGCCACAAACCGAGAAAATCGAGTGGACGGTCAGTCTCAACGGTCAAGATCAGACTGTCAATTTCCTAGGTCAAGAAAAGGACAAGTCTATGGTCGGTGCAAAGGGGCGTTACCTGAATTTCTATGTACCTTATGGCTATAGAGGAGATATCAAGGTCGAGGCTAAGAGCGGAAATGAAGTAAAGACCTGGTCCACTAAAGTGGTTGATGATGTATATAATGACGGTGGAAAGAGTAGCTACTACCGTATTGACGAATCAAATGATCAATACACCTACCTTGATACAAAATGGGACTATCAAACCAAGACTTACACTGCTACCTTACCAGAGACTGTCAATGGTCAAAAAGTATTTGCTTGGGCAGACGACTATGTAGAATTGAAACTTGAAAAACCAGGAGTTATCAGTCATTCCTACAGGGGAGGAGGACACTTCAAAACACTTTATCCGATTGTAAAAGCAGAAAGCTGGTTAAAATCAAACCAAAACTGGTACTATCAAAAACAAGGCCAATTAGTGCAGAAGGATTGGGTTAAGGACAAGGGAACTTGGTACTTTATGAATGATAAAGGAGTCATGTTCAATCAAACTTGGCTCTATCAAGGTAGCAACTGGTATGCCTTTAAATCATCAGGAGCCATGATTGAATCTGATTGGTTGTACGATAATGGTTCTTGGTATTACCTAAAGGACTCAGGTTCAATGGCAACAGGATGGCTTAAAAATGGAGGCACTTGGTATTACCTAAACAAGTCAGGTTCAATGGCGACAGGCTGGGTAAAAGATAGTGACTCTTGGTATTACTTAAAAGACTCAGGTGCTATGGCGACTGGTTGGATAAAAGATGACGGTCAGTGGTACTATCTTGCTTCAACTGGTAAAATGCTTCACAACACCTATACACCTGATGGTTACTATGTTGATGCCAGTGGCGCTTGGAAATAAATTTTAAAAAGAGGAAATCTACTGAGAAGGTAGATTTTCTTTTTTAGTCAGTGAGTATAGAATATAGTAGATCAGAAATTTAGCAGGATTATTCTCTTTTACTAACAATCTGCTTACAAAAACTAAACTCATTGTGAATCTCACCAGTAAGTAAAAGGCTAGGCAAAAAGTCTTAAAAATCAGAAAAATGCATTGTATCAGCTGTTGAAAAAACTTGATATTATGCGTTTTATTGTGGGAAGATTTACTTCATTTTATCCAGGAATTGTTTTTTGACAAAACTTTTTTGTTTTATTTAAGGATGTTTGAAGACTGTATTTTAGAAGAGGATTCTTATTGACTTCCTATTATCATTATGATAGAGTTAATATTGTAACTATATTAGTTTTAAATAAAAGCCTCAGAACTGAACTGCGATCTTTTCAGGGCTATTTTTTATATTCATAAGCTAGCTAGTATTACCTATTTTGTATGAGTTCTGGTTATAGGTCAATAGAAAAGCAAAAGGAATTTTAAAATGTTGAAAGGATATATAAAAAATCTATCTTGAACGTAGGACATACTCAATCAGAAGTTGCTGAGAAGTTAGGTGTAGCACAAGCTTAGTAGGTTAGGTTAGGAAACGGAGGAAGAAATCGAAAGGACGAAACATTAAAAAGAATGGCTGAAATCTTTGGAGTTAACTTTTACTATTTTAAATGTGGTTATGATGTTGTAGATATACTTAGAAAAGTAGAATTAACTGATAAACAAAAGTTAGAAATGTATTACTTAATAAAGAAGTATTTAAAAATGTGAGGTATTTATATGAAATCTGGTGTTATAAATTTAGTATCTTTTATGGAAAGTCAAACAGATGATGATATATTTCGATATTACAAGAAAATAAATCATATTGAAGAAATTAATGATACTGAGATTGAAGCGATAAATAAAATTTTTGAAAAATTCAAAGAACTAGAACCTAGTTGTATGAATGGGGCATTTTCTGGATATTTTTTAGGTACTAAGTACACAGGAGTTGTTTCTGAAGAATTTGATATGTTGAGATTTTCTAATCAAAAAATCATCAATATTGAGTTAAAGAGTACACAGATTTCCGAAGATAGAATCCTTAGACAACTAAAAAGGCATTCTTACTTATTAAGTTCAATTTCTTCAGATATGGAAGTATCACTTTATACATTTGTATCAGAAACAGAAATATTATATAAATTTGACGAAGTAACCGAGACACTTATTCCAATTTCTTTTGAACAATTGTTTGAAGATATACCGTTTGATTTCATTGAATATAATTACTTAGAAAGCTTAGTTAACACTTCATTTATTATCTCACCTTATTCAGAACCAGATAGATTTTTCAGTAACCAATATTTTTTAAATAATGAACAGGAACAAGCAAAGAAAAAGTTAGTCGAATCATCAAAAAAATATGTTGGTCTTAAAGGTGCTGCAGGTACAGGGAAATCGTTAATACTATTTGATGTTGCTAAGGAACTTTCTAATAGTGGGGAAAAAATTTTGTTTGTTTTTTGCTCTGCAATTTATGATTTAGATACTATCCAGAAAATTAATGAACAGTCTAATTTTCAATTTATTGATATTCGAGGATTCAACAATGTCTTGCTAAGTGATTATAATATTGTTATTATTGATGAAAGTCAAAGATTAAGACAGGAACAATGGAATAAATTAGTAGAGATCGTAAAATCTGGAGAAATAAATAAATTGATTTTATCGGTTGACAATGCGCAAACACTACGTCCAGAGGAAAGAAGTTTAGATATTCAGGGTATTTTGAGCGATAAAAAATATAAAAATGCAGTTGAGTATGTTGACTGTCTTACAGAACGTGTGAGGACCGATATAGAACTATCTACTTTTATTAGAAAATTTTTCAATACGCAAGAAAAGGACCTACGTGTTTTAGATTTTCCAAAGGTTAATGCTGTTTATTTTGAACATGAATACTCTGCAAGGGATTTTATTAACTCTTGCATAGAGAATGAGGGATATGTTTCTATAGAGATGCCTGAAAAAAGAGTGTGGTTGAGAAATGGGCAAACAAGATTACCCAAATTTTTTGGAGACTCTTTAGATGGTTTTACGGTTATAGGAAGAGAGTATGATAAGGTTTTACTGCCACTGACTAATAGAGTAACTCATAATGCAGATGGGAAAATTGCCGTACCTGTTGAATGGGGATACAGTTATCTTGCTGAAAATGGATTGTTTCAAGCTATTACAAGAGTAAAAAAACAATTACTACTAGTTGTCATAAAAAATAAAGCGTTATTCAAGACAATACAGGAAATATTAACTTGGAAAGCATTTCGAGATACACAACGAACTGCTAAAAGAATACGTGCCATTAGAGAAGTACATTCACTTGATGTCGAAGATATTTCACGTATCACAGGTATACCATGTAGCAAATATATTGAAATAGAAGATTCAGGTAAAATCAATAATATAAAATGGTTAAATAAATTGGCCAAATTTTATCAAGTATCACCACAATACTTCGAGGGAGAAGCATCAGAACTAGACTATAGCAAAATAGATTTAATTTATAAAAAGAGGTTAGAGGGGCTTAGTCAAGAACAAAAGATCGAAATCGAACAGGATATAATTGATTATATAAACCGGTGGGGCCAATAAAAGTAATTTGTCAATTTTTTCTCTTTTGCTAACAATCTGCTTACAAAAATTAAACTTATTGTGATCATTACTAGTAAGTAAAAGAATTGGTAAAAAGTCTTAAAAATCAGAAAAACGCATAGTATCAGATCTTGAAAAAAATTGATATTATGCGTTTTATTGTGGGAAGATTTACTTCATTTTATCCAGTAATTTTGTTAAACAAATCTTTTTTGTTATATTTAAGGATATTTGAAGACTGTATTTTAGAAAAACAATCACAGAGCTCTTAATACAGAATATAGTATAAATGCTGATTCAAAGTGAAGTTTTCTATGTTTTTTGCTTTTGCTGAGTATAAAATCTATTAACTAAGATTGAACTATAAAAATCAACTTGAGATGAAGTGAATTGTAGACATTGGAGATGTCTCTTACTCGATTTCAGAATGAATCGCTGATACAGGATTAAAAGAACTAAGTATTTCTTTTTGTTTTGAATGAGATACATGAGTATAGATTTGTGTGACTGATATAGAACTGTGTCCAAGAATTTGTTGAATGTATCGAATATCTACATCATTATCCAGAAGCATTGTTGCAAAGCTATGTCTAAACATATGTGGTGTAATAGTTCTAGATAAGTTATTTTGCTCAACGATAGTCTTTAAAATTAAACGTATACTTTGCTCTGACAATGGTTTTAGCGAATTTTTCCCTGGAAATAGGAAATCATTAGATTCCTTTCCTATTTTATTTATATATATTTCTAAAAAATTGAAGGTTGTTTGATCTCCTAAAAATATGATACGTTCTTTCTTACCCTTTCCTATAATATGGAGTGTCTTATTAGAAAGGTTAATATCTTTGAGACGAATGTGACAAAGTTCTGAAATTCTGATACCCGTTGAAAGTAAAAGGGAAATAATTAGTAGATTTCTTTCAGCTTTTTGTTTTTGATAGTCAGTTTTAGAAATAACTACTCTCTGCTCTAAATAGAAAAAAATATTTTTCAAAATATCATACGGAATTGTTTTAGGCAACATTTTTTCAGTTCGAAATTGAAAGCGTAATTGATTGAAGGGATTCTCTTCAATTATGTTCTGGTATTTTAGATAGTTATAAAACACCTTCATACAAGCAATTTTTCTTCTTAGTGTATTCGTTTTTATGTTAGATTGTGTCAAGTGTTCGATATAGGATTCGACATTATCATAGTCTGAGTTATAAAGTTGCATAAGATCATTCTTATAAGCGCGAATCGTGTGTGAACTCAAACGTTTATGAGTTTTGCAATAATCTAAGTAAGTAGAAATAAGTTTATAATCCATGAGAATCTCCTTTATCAATAATTATGCTATTATAAACCTATTTGAGTGCTTTGTATAGTGATAATAAATAGTTATCGGTAGGAGAATACTATGGAAAAGACGCCAATAATTACGTTAAATAGTGAAGAAAAAGATTTTTTGTTCCGGATTGATTCTATGATTAAATCAATACTGTTTGAACTACCAGTACAATATCATGAGATACTTCAAGTAGTGAATGGGAGTCGTTTTAGACCGCTATTAACATATTATGGTTATAAGTTGTTTTCTGAAAATCTAAATGAAAAAGTTTATAAATCTGCAATAGCTATTGAGTTAATTCATAAATCATCCATCATAATTGATGACATTATCGATCAAGATGATAAAAGGCATAGTATATCTACAGTACACAAGCAATATTCTATAGATGAAGCCTTAATAATCACAGTCTTTCTATTGGGGAAGTGTATGGAATTATTGTCCGAAATTGATGATTCTACAGTTAGACTATTTAGCCAAATGATTATTAGAATGTGCCGCGGGACAATACAAGAATTGAATATTGATATGAATGTAAGTATTGATAAAATAAAAGAAATCTTAGATAACCAGACTTCACAAGTTATTCAAAATTGTTTAGTGATTGGCATGAAATCATATAATCCTGAGTTAGATAATCAACATTTAGCAATTATTGGTTATAAATTAGGCTACTTATTTCAGTTACTAAATGATTGCGAAGCATACTTTAATCCTGAGTTCACTGTAAAATACAAAGGGAATTATAATTTTGATATTAATAAAAGTAGAAAAAATTTATGTTACGTTTACCTTGAACATTTTCTCTCTAATAAAGAAAAAATGGGACTTCAGAATAAAGATAAGGTGACTAATTTAGAAATTTTATTGAATAAATATAATGTGTTAAAACATATAAAAAATGAAGTTTCGTTAATTGAGGTTGATATTAAAAAACAATGTGAATTTTTGGAAAAAAATCATTCTATGGAAAGGTTAAATTATTTTATTGATTATTCAATTAAATTAGCCAAGGCAAGAGCGGGGATTTATTAAGATAAAAGAGCAGAGATTGGGATTCTCTGCTCTTTTAATTTTGTGTTAAAAATGGCTGAAGTAGCCGATATAGATTTATCAAAATGGGGATGAAACCTATCGGATTGAGTGTTTTTCTATTGAATAAATGTGGAAAGTTCGGGGAATCTTTATAAAGTTTAAAAAGTTCAATGTAATCCTTGTTTATTTGTCTGTTGTTAGTAGTGGTATCATATTCCGTTAGTTGCATCCTCTTTATTTTTTTAATAATATCTTCAATATATTTTTTCCAAATATAGTCTAAAATTACATAACCAAAACCAATCAATATAAAAATTATTCCCCAAGTAATTGCAAAAGCTAAGTTATTAGGTGTATCTATTATTAAAATATTTTCAGAAAATCTAATAGCAGATAGAGGAGTGGTTAAATAGAATAGCGAGGTATATGCAATACCTAAAATCCCAAAATGATTACTGAATGAATTCATATTATCAGTAAATTTAACTACCCAATCTGACTCAGATGGATTATGTAGAGAAACTGGTGTCAATGTAGTAAACTCTAATTTTGAAATCTTTCTTAAGGTAAGAATATAGAGTAGATACTTTAAATACAATTGTATTGCAATAAATACAGTTAGGATTAGAGTAATAGCGCCATAGATTGTAATTAATTCGTTCCAAATAAGAACTTTTAATAATATTAGTGAAACGAAATAAGTTACTCCAATTGTAAAAGAAACAGTTATGCTATACCATTTATTTAAATAATCACTATTTTTACTAAGTATTGAAAACAGGGGAAGGCCATTAACTTTAGTGCCTGAAATAGATGTTGAAACGTTTCTTTCTTTTTTCATTAAGTTTCGATATGTGATGATTTGAGCTAACAATAAAGAATTTACACCAAGAACATACACATAATTATTTTTCAATGATGAATCAAAAATTGATAATATAATCCCAATAAAAATCCAACAAGAAAAAATAACTGTCCAAAAGCATTTTTGGGAGAGAATTTGATCGACTATTTTTATTTTCATACCAATCTCCTACCGATAACTATTTATTATCA
>NZ_KV807822.1:0-1150 GCF_001812125.1 Streptococcus sp. HMSC071D03 | reverse complement strand
TCTCCTACCGATAACTATTTATTATCATTAGTATACCATAAATTCATCTTTAGTAGATTGATTTGTATAATGATTTTTTTAGTTAAAATTAAATAGCAAACTATGATATTGGTCAACGAGAGCTTAAAACACGATTTTTAAATCATATCTAATACTTTTGATTTAATTACAAACTTGAAACAATGGGGGATTAGTATAGGTTGAAGGAAATAAGTACAAATTTATTAGAAAATCAAGATTTCATAGAATTAGCACGAAAAATTTCAATTTTAGAATTGTATTCTCTAATGATTTTGAATCGGTCTTTTTTATTATATGGCTTTCAGTTCGTCTCACTCCGATAGGTGCGAGACGAAAAAAACACCCACTATGTGGGTGCGTATCGATGGTTATACCCAAAAACTCCAAACACGATACAATAAAGGTGTTCAAGCCAAATGTAAAGCGAAAGGAGAAAAATATGGCACAAAAGGCTCATAGTTTATCGCACACAAAGTGGCATTTTAAGTATCACATTGTGTTCACCCCTAAGTATAGACGAAAAATCATCTATAATCAATATCGAAGTAGTTTAGGCGAAATATTTCATCGCTTGTGTAGTTATAAAGGAGTTGAAATTATCGAGGGTCACTTAATGCCAGACCATGTACATATGTTAGTAAGTATTCCACCAAAGATAAGTGTTTCGAGTTTCATGGGTTATCTAAAAGGTAAAAGTGCACTCATGATGTTTGACAAACACGCCAATCTAAAGTACAAGTTTGGGAATCGGCATTTCTGGGCGGAAGGTTATTATGTGAGTACGGTGGTGCTCAATGAAGCCACGATTAAGAAATATATCCAAGATTAAAGAAATTATCCAGTGGATGATTTCTTCACGAGTATGAAAATTTGAGAGCGAGTAAAGCATGATATAGCACTAGATAAATGAAGTGTGAAAGAATATGAGGATCCCTTTAGGGATAGTGGTAAGTAATACTAAAGCCTCTTTAAGAGGCAAGTGACGAGTCAAGAGCAATAAGGATTGAACAATATGAAAGCCAGCGTCTTTAGGCGCTGGCTGGTAGTTTGGGCTTATAGCTCTGGGACAAACCACCCGTTTGACGGGTGGTCATGATTCCCAATTATCAATTAGATATTCTGGAAGAAG
>NZ_KV807821.1:0-16940 GCF_001812125.1 Streptococcus sp. HMSC071D03 | reverse complement strand
ACTCACGCCTCTTTAAGAGGCAAGTGACGAGTCAGCTTGAACAAGGTGAAAGCCAGCATCTTTAGGCGCTGGCTGGTAATTTGGACTTATAGCGTTCTGGTGCAAACTACCCGTTTGACGGGTGGTTATGATTTTAAACAATAATTTTTAAATGAACCTATTTTTTTGCTCAGTTTTGAGTGTTGTGACACACTAGATATCAATCTTTTTCAGATAACAAAAATCTAGATAGATGGCAATAAAATATTTTATTAAAATTAATAGAAATCCCTTGACAAAGCCATTTCGGGGGGGGGGATAATAGATAGTTGTATAATAAATATACTCAAAAATCGGATTATGGCCATAGGGAGACTTTAAACCAATATGAATAGATATAATAGGGAACAATTGCTTTATATGTTTGGGTATTGTTTTCAAGTTTTAAAAACAGTATCGGATTTGGACAAGGCCATTTCGGCTGAGCAAAATAAAGCCTATGATAGTATTATGGGTAAATATTATAAAATTAAAAAAGTATTTAACATAATTATTATTAGTTTTATTTTAATAGTAAATATATGGGGAGCTATTACAAATACCTACCCTATAACTTCGTTAATTATTATACAAGTACCTGTAACTTATGGATTGTTTCAATTGCTGTTTTTTCCTATTTTTGCTATTGTAAAAGCATTTTATAATCATTCTGCCAAGAAGGAATTTTCAAATGCTTATGATAATGATGCTTCTAACAAATATCGCCAAAAAGGTGTAGAACTGTTGAGAGATAAGCAGTTCCTTGATTATAAAGAAGAAATTCCAGAAGATTATTTTAATATGGATGACCTATATCTCTTATATAGTTATCTAGAAACTTATAGAGCTGATAACTTTAAAGAAGCAGCTAATTTACTGGCGGAAGAAAAACACCGTGAAAGAGTGGAATACAATCAAGAAGTGATGCAAAGTAGTTTAGCTACTATCCAAGATAATGTTCGCTATCAATCTGTAATTCAGACAATTCAATTATTAGAGACAAGGACTCATCATAGGATTATAGAAAACAGATAATGAGAGAATTATAATACCGAACTTTGTTCCTCTTAGGAGAACAGGCTATAATTTTGAAAATGAATCATGAATTTTATATTAGGAGAATATATGCAAAAGAAAGATATTTTATTAGGTGCTGGTTTAACTTCTGTTCTTGTCGGTGCTGGTGTTGTTAATACAACTGTTCAAGCAGACGAGCTTTCACAACCTACCACATCAACAACCATACAAAAAACAGCAGTGACAGGTCAAGATTTGAGTAGGGCTCAAGAGGTTGCTAAAGCCGCGCAAGCAACCGTCGACCAAAAGAGTGCAGATGTACAAGCTGCGGAAGACCAACAGTCAACCGCTGAAAAAGCTGTAGCGGATATCAAAGAAGACATCAAGACGGCGCAAAAAGCAGCTACAATTGTTGAAGAGCAAAATAAGGTTATTGGCACCAAAAATGAACAAAAATCAGAACTCAATGCTGAACTTTCAGACGCAAAAACTGCTGAGCAAACTGCAAAAGGTGAAGTTGTGAATGCCAAACAAGCTCATGACGACGCTGCAAAAGCTGTCACAGCTGCTGAGAAAACTGTCGAAGACAAGAAAGCTGTTTTGAATCAAGCAACCGCAACAACTAGTCAAGACCCTAAACAAATCCAAACCGAATTGGATGACGTTACTAGTCAATTAACTGCAAAATCTGCACAAATTGCTGCTACAAGTAGTCGTATTGACGCGAAGCAACAAGAAGTGGATAACTACAAACCAGTTATCAAAACGATTGACTTGAACCCATCTGAGCGTAATGCGGTAGCGCATGACAATCTTATGGATTACGAGCATAACCGCAACAATGCACCAAAAGATGCATCAGGTAACCCGACAATGGAACCTGTAAACTTCCAAGGTGTTAAAATTGTTGAAATCGAAGCGACTCAAGATATGTTGGATTTCCAAAAAGCACTCGAAGACTACCGTAACGCACCATATGATGTTGTAAATCATACATTCAAGAAACAACCAGTGTTCCGCTATAAAGTGGATAACCGCGGATTGTCTCAGGCATTTGTTAAATTGCTTAATGAATTACGTGAGGCGAATGGTGTCGCAGGTAATATGCAAGTGGATGACGCATACTTAGATTATGCTCAACAACGCGCTAATGAAATGCAACGTAATGACAAGTTGAGTCACAAAACAGCATTGACTGCACCAGGTAACAAGAATGAAAAAGGTCTTGAAAATATCGTCAATGGTTTCGGGGAATTTGTGTCGTCTGAAGATGGATACATCAATTTCAACCGCATTGTGACTAACGAAACATTGGCATATGATATGTTGCTCACATGGTATGATGATTATCGTAATGTATCGGGTGCCAATCATGGTCACCGTCGAGCACTTTTAATACCAATGGGTGGAAAAATGGGTCTGGCCCTTGCCAACATTGTGGGTTCAAATGGTACATCTCGTTATGCGGCATTTGAAAATAACGCTCATACTGGCAGTACCTATTCAACAGACGAAGACGGAACAACCTACCTTGAAGAAGAAAGTGAATCTACTAAGAAGTATTGGGATAATATCAACAACTTCAAGGATGATGCGCTTAACCCGACATTCTACGGTCGCAAAATGAAATTCATCGCAGACCACCATTTTGTATTTGTAACTCACAAACAAGAAGGTGATAATAGCGAACTCGTAAGCGCCTTGAATGATTTGAAGGCTCTTAAGGCTCGTCAAGAAGGTGAACGCAATGCCCTTGTCACACGTCAAACAGCGTTGAGTAATCAATTGGCAGCGGCTACACGTAGTCAAGAACAACGTGCTGCAGCTATTGCCAACGCAACAACTGAGTTGAACGAGGCGACTGCAACTCTCGCAACTGCCAAGTTAGCTGCTCAAGCAACTGAAGTAACTCTTGAAGAAAAGAACGTTGCAGCTGACCGTGCTACAAATTACGTCAAACATTTGACTGGACGCGTAGCGGCTGTCCAAGGTGAAATCAATAAAGCAACTGAGGCTCGTGATAAGGCAGCTCGCCTGCAAGGCCAATTGGGTGACTTGAATGCTAAATTGGCTAAGGCTGAAGAAGATAAAGCAGCTGCCTACAAACGTGTGGCGGACGCAAAAGTTGCGCTTACACAAGCCCAAAAAGCACTTTCTGACGCTAAATCTAATGTTCAACGTTTGACTGATATTCTTGCAATTGACAAAGCTCTTGCAGTTTATCAAGACACAACAGGTGTAGTTTCTGCAGTTACGCGTGAAACACCAAGTGTTGAAGAACTTCCAGCTTTTGATTTGAATGCCGAATTGAACGGTTACAAAGTGACTCAAAATGAAGATGGAATTGGTGCTACAACAGTTGACGCACCAACTGTGACACCAACAGAACTTCCATCTTTTGACCTAAACGGTGAATTGAATGGTTACAAAGTGACCCAAAATGAAGATGGAATTGGTGCCACAACAGTTGACACACCAACTGTAACACTGACAGAACTTCCAGCTTTTGATTTGAATGCCGAATTGAATGGTTATAAGACAAGTCCAAAACATGCTGGTGCTAGACCGAATGACACGCCATCTCAAACATTATCTACGTTTAGTAGAAAAGATGCGACTAAACAGGAGTTACCAAATACTGGTAGTTATTCTCGAGTGGAACGTCAGATAGCTCTCGGTGGATATACTATTTTGGGATTAATTTTAGGATTTACAATTCAACGTAAACGTGAACGCTAAAAGGGATAAAATTTGTCATTTTTATAAGGTTGTTTTACGAGCCTTGGACAAAATAGTTCTCAACCACAAAAAAGCTAGAGATTTCCAATTGCGGAACTCTAGCTTTTTAATTGTGATTATTAGTCCGTCTCGCTCCGTGAGGTGCGCGTCGAAGGTTATAAGTTTGGGAATCGGCATTTCTGAGCAGAAGGTTATTATGTGAGTACGGTTGGACTCAATGAAGCCACAATTAGGAAATATATTCAAGATTAAAGAAATTATACAGTGGATGATTTCTTCACGAGTATGAAAATTTGAGAGCGAGTAAAGCATGATATAGCACTAGATAAATGAAGTGTGAAAGAATATGAGGATCCCTTTAGGGATAGTGGTAAGTAATACTAAAGCCTCTTTAAGAGGCAAGTGACGAGTCAAGAGCAATGAGGCTTGAACAACGTGAAAGCCAGCGTCTTTAGGCGCTGGCTGGTAATTTGGGCTTATAGCCCTGGTGCAAACCACCTGTTAGACGGTGGGATTGGATTGTTACCTTGAACGGTATATGTTGAAATGCTGCATGCAGAACGACAGGTACGGTGGTATGAGAGGGACTAGGAATCACTCCTTGCTTGAAAGGTAGTATAGAAGTTTAAGCCTTATCTAATTGCAATAGAGCTACAATCTCGGCTAGTGTGCTTGCTTGTGAGATCGCTCCACGAAGTTTAGCTGCACCTGATGTTCCACGGAGGTAGTGAGGAGCTAGTCCACGGAATTCACGGACCGCAACCTTTTCTCCCTTGAGGTTAATCAAGCGTTTCAAGTGCTCGTAGGCGATGTTCATCTTATCTTCAAAGGTTAAATCAGGAAGGATTTCTCCAGTTTCAAAGTAGTGATTGATTTGATTGAAGAGGTAAGGATTCCCCATAGCTGCGCGTCCAATCATAACGGCATCAGCACCAACTTCTTCGATGCGTTGCTTGGCTTCTTGGACCGTACGGATATCGCCGTTGGCGATGAATGGAATTTTTGTTAGAGCTTGTGCAACCTTGTGAAGAGTCTCAAGGTCTGCGTGACCAGTGTACATTTGTTCACGGGTACGGCCATGCATGGCGAGGGCAGAGACACCTGCTGCTTCAGCAGCGAGGGCATTTTCAACTGCCAGAGATGGGTCAGCCCATCCAGTACGCATTTTGACAGTAAGGGGGATATCAAGTACAGATTGGACCTTGTTGATGATCGAGTAAATCTTGTCTGGATCCTTGAGCCACATAGCCCCAGCTTCGTTTTTTACGATTTTATTAACTGGGCAACCCATGTTGATATCAACGATATCGGTCTTGGTATTTTCTTGGATGAATTCTGCTGCGCGTGCTAGGCTGTCTTCATCGCTACCAAAAAGTTGGATAGAGACAGGGTTTTCGCCTTCATCGATATGAAGCATGTGAAGGGTTTTTTCATTGTTGTATTGGATTCCCTTGTCAGAGACCATTTCCATGACAACGAGTCCAGCTCCAAGCTCTTTTGCGATAGTACGAAAGGCTGAGTTGGTGACACCAGCCATAGGTGCTAAAACGGTACGATTGGGAATCTCAACATTGCCAATCATAAAAGGTGTATTAAGATTTGTCACGAATGAGTTCCTCCAGGTCGTTTTCATCAAAGTTGTAAGTAGTTTGGCAGAATTGACAAGTGATTTCTGCCCCGTGGTCTTCGTCCTTCATTTCCTGCAAGTCTGAGCTTGGCAGACTAGAAAGAACCTTCATAAAGCGCTCATGGCTACAGTCACATTGGAAACAGATTTCTTCTTCAGAAAGACGCTTGTAGGCTTCGTCACCGTAGATAGCCTTGATGAGGGCTTCGATATGGTCTTCACTTTCGAGAAGCGTTGAGATAGCTGGCATTTCTTGGATGCGTTTTTCAAAGCGAGCAATCTCTTCTTCCTTGGCTCCTGGTAAGACTTGAACTAGGAAACCACCTGCAACCTTGACCTTGTCTTCCTCGTCCAAAAGGACATTGAGGCCGACTGCTGAAGGCGTTTGTTGGCTTTCAGTCAGGTAAAAGGCAAGGTCTTCACCAATTTCTCCAGAGATGAGGGGAGTCATAGAGTTGTAAGGATTTCCAGTACCATAGTCTGTGATAACGAGGAATTGACCATTTCCAACAAAAGGTCCGACTAGGACTTCACCAGTTGCAGTCTTTTTGATGTCAACACCAGGATTTTGAATATAGCCTTTGACATTCCCCTTGGTATCAGCGACGGTGATGATAGCACCTAGAGAGCTAGATCCCAGCACCTTAACTGTTAGTTTAGTATTTCCTTTTTCATTGGCTGCGAGAATCTGGCTAGCGATAAGAGTTCGACCAAGCGCTACAGTTGAGCTAGCTTGGGTTTGGTGTTTTTCTTGAGCAGTGCGGACTGTTTCTGTGCTGTCAAGGACAAAAGCACGAAAGGCTCCGCTTTCTGATATAGTTTTAATAATTTTATCCATAGCTACTATTTTAGCATAAAAATGCCCAAAGGGGGAGCCGTGTGTTTGTTGATTTTTAGGATAATGGACTAGGAAATCAGCAGGAAAATAAAAAGAGAAACAGATTATTTCAGCATTTGTAAGATTTATGCTATGCTTAATGTAGAAAATGAAAGGGGTAACAAATGTATTTAGGAGATTTGATGGAAAAGGCCGAATCTGGCCAATTTTCAATCCTTTCCTTTCTATTACAAGAGTCTCAGACGACTGTCAAGGCTGTAATGGAGGAAACAGGATTTTCAAAAGCAACTCTAACCAAATATGTCACCCTTCTTAATGAAAAGGCTTTGGATAGTGGCTTAGAGCTGAACATCTCCTTAGAAGATGAAAATCTGCGCCTGTCGATCGGTGCAGCTACCAAGGGGAGAGATATTCGGAGCTTGTTTTTGGAGAATGCTGTTAAATACCAGATTTTGGTCTATCTCCTCTACCACCAACAGTTTTTAGCCCATCAGCTGGCTCAAGAATTGATGATTAGTGAGGCTACGCTTGGTCGTCACTTAGCTAGCTTAAATCAGATTTTGTCAGAATTTGATTTATCCATCCAAAATGGACGTTGGCGAGGTCCAGAGCATCAGATTCGTTACTTTTATTTTTGTCTTTTTCGCAAGGTTTGGTCCAGTCAGGAGTGGGAAGGTCACATGCAGAAACCAGAGAGAAAGCAGGAAATTACTACACTAGAAGAAATCTGCGGTGCGAGTTTGTCTTCGGGGCAGAAATTGGACTTGGTTCTCTGGTCTCATATCAGTCAACAGCGTCTTCGGGTCAATGCCTGTCAGTTTCAAGTTATAGAAGAGAAAATGCAAGGGTATTTTGACAATATTTTCTACCTTCGTTTGCTGAGAAAGGTTCCGTCCTTTTTTGCTGGGCAACATATCCCTCTAGGAACTGAGGATGGTGAGATGATGATATTCTTCTCTTTTCTCCTATCTCATCGCATTCTTCCTCTTCATACTATGGAGTATATTCTTGGTTTTGGAGGGCAATTAGTAGGTTTACTGACGCAATTGATTCAAGAAATGAAGAAAGAGGAGTTGCTGGGTGATTATACAGAGGACCATGTCACCTATGAACTTAGTCAGCTTTGTGCTCAAGTCTACCTATACAAGGGCTATATTTTACAGGATCGCTACAAGTACCAGTTAGAGAATCGCCATCCTTATTTGCTGATGGAACATGATTTTAGGGGAACGGCAGAGGAGATTTTTTATGCTCTACCTGCCTTTCGGCAGGGGACGGATTTGGATAAGAAAATTCTCTGGGAATGGCTCCAGTTAATCGAATATATGGCTGAAAATGGTGGCCAGCATATGCGGATTGGCCTGGATTTGACATCTGGTTTTCTTGTCTTTTCAAGGATGGCAGCCATTTTGAAACGGTATTTGGAATACAATCGTTTTATTACTATTGAAGCCTATGACCGAACTCGGCATTATGATTTGCTGGTTACAAATAACCCGATTCATAAGAAGGAACAGACTCCAGTTTATTATTTAAAAAACGACTTGGATATGGAGGATTTGGCAGGGATTCGTCAGTTATTGTTCACTTAAAAGGCTTGGTTGTTCCAGGTCTTTTTTGTGAAATTCGCACAATCTCCTCATATTTTTTTAAAAATTAAAAAAAGTTGATGAACAAGAAAGCGCTTTATTTTGTATACTAGTAAGTGTAAAGAGGAAACATCCTCAAGATCTTTATCAGGAGGACAGCATATGTCACAAGAAAAATACATCATGGCCATTGACCAGGGAACTACAAGTTCTCGTGCCATTATTTTCAACAAAAAAGGAGAAAAAGTTAGCTCGAGTCAAAAGGAGTTCACTCAGATTTTTCCTCAGGCAGGTTGGGTTGAGCATAATGCCAATGAAATTTGGAATTCCGTCCAGTCTGTTATTGCTGGAGCTTTCATCGAAAGTGGTGTCAAGCCAAATCAAATCGAAGCAATCGGGATTACCAACCAGCGTGAAACAACTGTTGTCTGGGATAAGAAAACAGGGCTCCCTATCTACAACGCTATCGTTTGGCAATCACGCCAGACAGCCCCTTTGGCTGAGCAACTAAAAAGTCAAGGTTATGTGGAAAAATTCCATGAAAAGACTGGTTTGATCATTGATGCTTACTTCTCTGCTACCAAGGTTCGTTGGATTTTGGACCATGTAGAGGGCGCTCAAGAGCGAGCAGAAAAAGGAGAATTGCTCTTTGGTACCATTGATACTTGGCTGGTTTGGAAATTGACTGACGGTGCGGCTCACGTGACTGACTACTCAAATGCAGCTCGTACCATGCTTTATAACATTAAAGAACTCAATTGGGATGATGAGATTTTGGAAATTCTCAACATTCCTAAGGCTATGCTGCCAGAAGTTCGTTCTAACTCTGAAATTTACGGTAAGACAGCGCCATTCCATTTCTATGGTGGACAAGTGCCAATCTCAGGTATGGCTGGGGACCAACAGGCGGCCCTCTTTGGACAGTTGGCCTTTGAACCTGGTATGGTTAAAAATACTTATGGAACAGGCTCTTTCATCATTATGAATACTGGTGAAGAGATGCAGTTGTCTGAAAACAATCTTTTGACAACCATTGGTTACGGAATTAACGGCAAGGTTTACTATGCCTTGGAAGGTTCTATCTTCATCGCAGGAAGTGCTATTCAGTGGCTTCGTGACGGTCTTCGCATGGTCGAAAATTCACCAGAATCTGAAAAATACGCTCGTGATTCTCACAACAACGATGAAGTCTATGTCGTACCAGCCTTTACAGGTCTAGGTGCTCCATACTGGAACCAAAACGCTCGCGGTTCTGTCTTTGGTTTGACTCGTGGAACAAGCAAAGAAGACTTTATCAAGGCAACCTTGCAATCTATCGCTTATCAAGTACGTGATATCATCGATACGATGCAAGTGGATGCTCAGACAGCTATCCAAGTCTTGAAAGTAGACGGTGGTGCAGCTATGAACAACTTCCTCATGCAGTTCCAAGCTGACATCTTGGGAATCGACATCGCACGCGCCAAAAACTTGGAAACAACTGCTCTAGGAGCAGCCTTCCTAGCTGGTTTGGCAGTTGGTTACTGGAAAGACTTGGATGAGTTGAAGCTCTTGAACGAGACAGGAGAACTCTTTGAGCCATCTATGAACGAATCGCGCAAGGAACAACTCTACAAGGGCTGGAAGAAGGCTGTGAAAGCAACTCAAGTCTTTGCGGAAATCGATGACTAATACTGGAAGAATAAAGCGACTAGTTAGAAAGTGTGTAAATATGGAATTTTCAAAGAAAACACGTGAATTATCAATTAAAAAAATGCAGGAACGTACCCTGGACCTCTTGATTATCGGTGGAGGAATCACAGGGGCTGGTGTAGCCTTGCAGGCGGCAGCTAGTGGTCTAGATACTGGTTTGATTGAAATGCAAGACTTTGCAGAAGGAACATCTAGCCGTTCAACAAAATTGGTTCACGGAGGTCTTCGTTACCTCAAGCAATTTGACGTAGAAGTAGTATCAGATACGGTTTCAGAACGTGCAGTGGTACAACAAATTGCTCCACACATTCCAAAACCAGATCCAATGCTCTTGCCAGTTTACGATGAGGATGGAGCGACCTTTAGCCTCTTCCGTCTCAAAGTAGCCATGGACTTGTATGACCTTTTAGCAGGGGTTAATAACACGCCAGCTGCCAACAAGGTCTTGAGTAAGGAAGAAGTCTTGGAACGCCAGCCAAACTTGAAGAAAGAAGGTTTGGTAGGAGGTGGAGTTTATCTTGACTTCCGTAACAACGATGCGCGTCTCGTGATCGAAAACATCAAACGTGCCAACCAAGATGGTGCCCTCATTGCCAACCACGTGAAGGCAGAAGGCTTCCTCTTTGACGAAAGTGGCAAGATTACAGGTGTTGTAGCTCGTGATTTGTTGACAGACCAAGTCTTTGAAATCAAGGCCCGTCTGGTGATTAACACAACAGGTCCTTGGAGCGACAAGGTACGTAATTTGTCTAATAAGGGAACACAATTCTCACAAATGCGTCCAACTAAGGGAGTTCACTTGGTAGTGGATTCAAGCAAGATCAAGGTGTCACAGCCAGTTTACTTTGACACAGGTTTGGGTGACGGTCGTATGGTCTTTGTTCTCCCACGTGAAAACAAGACTTACTTTGGTACAACTGATACAGACTACACAGGTGATTTGGAACATCCAAAAGTAACTCAAGAAGATGTAGATTACCTACTTGGCATTGTCAACAACCGTTTCCCAGAAGCCAACATCACCATTGATGATATCGAAAGTAGCTGGGCAGGTCTTCGTCCATTGATCGCAGGCAATAGCGCTTCTGACTACAATGGAGGAAATAACGGAACTATTAGCGATGAAAGCTTCAATAGCTTGATTGCGACTGTCGAAGCTTATCTATCGAAAGAAAAAACGCGTGAAGATGTTGAATCTGCTGTCAGCAAGCTTGAAAGTAGCACATCTGAGAAGCATTTGGATCCATCTGCAGTTTCTCGTGGTTCTAGCTTGGACCGTGATGACAATGGCCTTTTGACCCTTGCTGGTGGTAAAATCACAGACTACCGTAAGATGGCTGAAGGAGCTATGGAGCGCGTGGTTAATATCCTTAAAGCAGAATTTGACCGCAGCTTTAAACTCATCAACTCTAAGACATATCCTGTTTCAGGTGGAGAATTGAACCCAGCAAATGTGGACTCAGAAATCGAAGCCTTTGCGCAACTTGGAGTGTCACGTGGTTTGGATAGTAAGGAAGCCCACTATCTCGCAAATCTCTATGGTTCAAATGCACCGAAAGTCTTTGCCCTTGCTCACAGCTTGGAACAAGCGCCAGGACTCAGCTTGGCTGATACTTTGTCCCTTCACTATGCAATGCGCAATGAGTTGGCTCTTAGCCCAGTTGACTTCCTTCTTCGTCGTACCAACCATATGCTCTTTATGCGTGATAGTTTGGATAGCATCGTTGAGCCAGTTTTGGATGAAATGGGACGATTCTATGAATGGACAGAAGATGAAAAAGCAGCTTACCGCGCTGATGTCGAATCAGCTCTTGCTAACAACGATTTAGCAGAATTAAAAAATTAAGAAAAAATAAAAGAGGTGGCGGGCAGGACTCCTAGTCTACCCTCTCCTCCTTTTTAATGGAGACAGAAAGATGATGAATGAATTATTTGGAGAATTTCTAGGGACTTTAATCCTAATTCTTCTAGGAAATGGTGTTGTAGCAGGTGTGGTTCTTCCTAAAACCAAGAGCAACAATGCAGGTTGGATTGTGATTACTATGGGTTGGGGGATTGCAGTTGCGGTTGCAGTATTTGTATCTGGCAAGCTCAGTCCAGCTCATTTAAACCCAGCTGTGACCATTGGTGTAGCTTTAAAAGGTGGTTTGCCTTGGGCTTCCGTTTTCCCTTATATCCTAGCTCAGTTTGCAGGGGCTATGCTGGGTCAGATTTTGGTTTGGTTGCAATTCAAACCGCATTATGAGGCAGAAGAAAATGCAGGAAATATTTTGGCTACTTTCAGCACTGGTCCAGCTATTAAGGATACTGTATCAAACTTGATTAGCGAAATCCTTGGAACTTTTGTATTGGTCTTGACAATCTTTGCTTTGGGTCTTTACGATTTTCAGGCAGGTATCGGAACCTTCGCAGTGGGGACTTTGATTGTTGGTATCGGTCTATCACTAGGTGGGACAACAGGTTATGCCTTGAACCCTGCGCGTGACCTTGGACCTCGTATCATGCACAGCATCTTGCCAATTTCAAACAAGGGAGATGGAGACTGGTCTTACGCTTGGATTCCTGTTGTGGGACCTGTTATCGGTGCAGCCTTGGCCGTTCTTGTATTCTCACTTTTCTAAGATAAAAGAGCTATTTGTAACAAAGTTTGAGATTGGATTCTCAAACTTTGTTGTTTTTTAAGGGCAAAACATTAATATTTGAACTTGTCTTAAAATAAGCTAAACTCAACTTCCAAAAAAGGTAAACAGTTGAAAATAGAGGGAATAAAGTGGTAAAATGGGAACAAGAAAAAATAGTAATTGTTTGTGGAAAAATTGACGGAAATTTACAGAAAAGAAATCGATCATGGATAGAAAGAAACCATTATATATTTTTTTAGGGCAAACGGTCCTGTATTTTATTGTTTTACTGGGTTTACTTTATTTCTTTAGTTATCTTGGCCAGGGTCAAGGAGGCTTTATCTATAATGAATTTTAACTTGAAGGAGAATTCCTATTGTGTCAAATAAACCAATAGTAGATATGATTGAAACCATTGAGCATTTTGCTCAGACACAACCTAGCGATCCTGTTTACAATGTTTTGGGACAGGAACACACTTATGGAGATTTGAAGGCTGATTCGGATAGTTTGGCTGCAGCTATTGATCAACTGAATTTACCAGAGAAGTCTCCTGTGGTTGTTTTTGGTGGCCAAGAATATGAAATGTTGGCAACTTTTGTAGCGCTGACTAAGTCAGGTCATGCCTACATTCCAATTGATAGCCATTCGGCTTTGGAGCGAGTTTCAGCTATTTTAGAAGTGGCAGAGCCAAGTTTGATTATTGCCATTTCAGAATTTCCATTGGAGCAGGTTTCTACACCGATGATGAATCTAGCTCAGGTTCAAGAAACCTTTGATAAAGGGGCGAGCTATGAGATGACGCATCCAGTCAAGGGAGATGATAACTACTACATCATCTTTACTTCAGGGACAACTGGTAAGCCAAAGGGAGTGCAGATTTCGCATAATAATTTGCTCAGCTTTACCAACTGGATGATTACGGACAAGGAATTTGCGACGCCAAGTCGTCCGCAAATGCTGGCTCAACCACCTTATTCATTTGACCTGTCTGTCATGTACTGGGCACCGACCTTGGCACTGGGAGGAACTCTTTTTGCCTTACCATCTGCCATCACTCAGGACTTTAAGCAACTCTTTGCGACCATCTTTTCATTGCCAATCGCTATCTGGACATCAACCCCTTCCTTTGCAGATATGGCCATGTTGTCAGAAGACTTTAATAGCGAGACAATGCCTGGAATCACGCATTTCTACTTTGATGGTGAAGAATTGACGGTTAAAACGGCTCAAAAACTACGCGAACGTTTCCCAAATGCCCGTATTATCAATGCCTACGGACCAACAGAAGCGACAGTAGCCTTGTCAGCAGTTGCTGTGACAGACGAGATGCTAGCGACTCTCAAACGCCTACCAATCGGCTATACCAAGGCTGATTCTCCAACCTTTATCATTGACGAGGAAGGCAATAAATTACCAAATGGGGAACAAGGGGAAATCATCGTATCTGGACCTGCTGTTTCAAAAGGCTATATGAATAATCCTGAAAAAACAGCTGAAGCCTTCTTTGAGTTTGAAGGTCTGCCAGCTTATCACACAGGCGATGTGGGATCTATGACAGATGAAGGTCTTCTTCTTTACGGTGGACGGATGGACTTCCAGATCAAGTTTAATGGCTATCGTATTGAACTAGAGGATGTCTCTCAAAACTTGAACAAATCCAAGTACGTTGAATCTGCTGTTGCAGTTCCACGTTACAACAAGGATCACAAGGTCCAAAATCTCTTAGCCTATGTTATCTTGAAAGATGGCATCAAAGAACAATTTGAGCGCGAAATTGATATCACGAAGGCTATCAAGGAAGACTTGGAAGATATTATGATGTCTTACATGATGCCATCTAAGTTTCTTTACAGAGAGGAATTGCCACTGACTCCAAATGGCAAGATTGATATCAAAGGATTGATTAACGAGGTGAATAATAGATGATGGATTTCCTGAAACAGCTGCCTCATATTGAGCCGTATGGGAATCCGCAGTACTTTTTGTACGTGATTACTGCTACCTTGCCCATCTTTATCGGTCTTTTTTTCAAAAAACGCTTTTCTTGGTATGAAATACTGGTTAGTCTCTTCTTTATCGTTACCATGTTGACGGGTGGCAAGACCAATCAATTAGCTGCCTTAGGAATCTATCTAATTTGGCAAATGGTACTGGTTCTTTTTTACAAGCATTATCGAAAAAATAAGGATGGCAAGTGGGTTTTCTACTTAGTTAGTTTTCTGTCCCTACTTCCGATTATCTTTGTCAAGGTGCAACCAGCTATCAATGGAACGCAGTCTTTGCTTGGATTTTTGGGAATTTCTTATCTGACGTTTCGTTCGGTTGGGATTATAATCGAGCTGAGAGATGGAGTGATTAAGGATTTCGCACTCTGGGAATTCCTTCGTTTCCTTCTCTTCATGCCGACTTTTTCAAGTGGTCCTATTGATCGTTTCAAACGTTTTAATGAAAATTATCAGACAATTCCAGAGCGCGATGAGTTGATGGATATGCTAGCCGAGTCCGTTCGGTATATCATGTGGGGATTTCTGTATAAATTTATCCTAGCTCATATTTTAGGCGAGATTTTATTGCCACCGCTAAAGAATTTAGCTTTACAAACAGGTGGCTTCTTTAACTACTATGTAGTTGCAGTCATGTACACATTTGGTCTGGAGCTCTTCTTTGACTTTGCGGGTTACTCTATGTTTGCTATAGCTATTTCAAATCTGATGGGAATTCGTAGTCCGATTAACTTCAACAAACCTTTCTTGTCAAGAGATTTGAAAGAGTTTTGGAATCGCTGGCACATGAGTTTATCCTTCTGGTTTCGTGACTTTGTCTTTATGCGCATGGTCATGGTGATGACGAGAAAGAAGCTTTTTAAGAATCGAAATGTGACTTCAAGTGTCGCCTATATCCTGAACATGCTCCTTATGGGGTTCTGGCATGGGATAACTTGGTTTTACATTGTCTATGGACTCTTTCATGGGCTAGGTTTAGTGATTAATGATGCTTGGGTTCGAAAGAAAAAAACGCTCAATAAAGAACGTAAGAAAGCAGGGCAAGCTCCCTTGCCTGAGAATCGCTGGGTTCAGTTGCTTGGCATGGTTATAACCTTCCATGTCGTAATGATTTCATTCTTAATCTTCTCTGGATTTTTGAATGATTTATGGTTTAAAAAATAAAAGGAATTAAAAAATGGATATCAAATCAGAAGTTATTGAAATTATTGATGAATTGTTTATGGAAGATGTTTCTGACATGATGGATGATGATCTTTTTGATGCGGGTGTCTTGGACAGTATGGGAACAGTTGAATTAATCGTGGAAATCGAAAATCACTTTGATATTCGTGTCCCAGTTACAGAATTTGGTCGTGATGACTGGAATACAGCTAATAAAATCATAGCAGGAATTACGGAGTTAAAGAATGCTTAAGCGTTTGTGGTTAATCTTTGGCCCTTTGCTTCTTGCTAGTTTTCTTGTCTTCTTACTGATCTTTTTTTATCCAAACAACCCAAGTCATAATTTGACTGAAGAAAAATATTCTGCAGCAGCGATTAGTTCGGAGAGCTTTAAAGAGAGAAGCCAAAAAGTGAGAGCCTTTACGGAACCCAATATGCGCTTTATTCCTTTTTTGGGCTCAAGTGAGTGGATTCGTTTTGATAGCATGCATCCTGCGGTCTTGGCGGAGAAGTATAGTCGCCCCTACCGGCCCTACTTTTTAGGACAAGCAGGAGCAGCCTCTCTTAATCAGTATTTCGGTCTGCAGCAAATCTTACCAGAAATCGAGGAAAAACAGGCGGTATTTGTCATTTCGCCTCAGTGGTTTACAGAGGAGGACTATGAGCCAGCATTCTTCCAAAACTACTTTAACAACGATCAGTTGACAGCCTTTCTAGAAAATCAATCGGGAGATATAGCAGCCAAACATGCAGCTAAACGTCTCTTAAAGCAAAATCCTGGAGTCTCTATGAAGGGGATCGTTGAGAAGCTGTCAAAGGGTGAGGAATTATCAGAAATCGACCATGCTATTATCAAGGCTTTTGCGCGTTTTAATGAGCGTCAGGCCTCTCTATTTGGGCAATTTTCCATTCGAGGAAAACTCAAGTACAAGGAACACGTGGAGAACTATTTAAAAGATCTTCCGGATCAATTTTCTTATGAAGAGTTAGAAAAAATTGCTCGAAAGGATGCAGAAGCCAATACCAGTAACAATGATATGGGAATTGAAAATCAATTTTATAAGACCCAGGTGAAAGACTACCTCGAGAAATATAAGGGCTATCAAAAGAATTATAATTTCCTCAAGTCCTCTGAGTACAATGATTTGCAGTTGGTCCTTAATCAATTTGCCAAATCAAAGGTCAATGTGCTCTTTGTTATTCAGCCTGTCAATAAAAAATGGATGGCCCATACAGAGCTCAGCGAGGAAATGTATCAACATGCTGTGGAAAAAATTCGTTACCAGTTAGAAAGTCAAGGTTTCACCAACATTGCTGACTTTTCAAAAAACGGAGGAGATCCCTACTTTGTTAAGGATACGATTCATATTGGTTGGTTGGGCTGGTTGGCGTTTGATAAGGTTGTAAATCCTTTTTTGAGCAATCCAACAACAGCTCCTGATTACCAAATGAATGACCGTTTCTTTAGCCAGGATTGGGCAAATTACGATGGGAATATTAAAGATTTTCAATAATATAGAAAAGGAGTTTGAACTTTTTGTTCAGACTTTTTTTATGAAATGTCAGATAGCTTGCCCTAAAAAAGGCTAAAAGTTTTATAGTTGGTTGAATCTAGAATAGTACACTACG
>NZ_KV807820.1:49817-61218 GCF_001812125.1 Streptococcus sp. HMSC071D03 | reverse complement strand
TGAAATTCCCGATATGATAATCTCCATGTTGGAAAACCTGAGGTCTATCTTTTAATAATTCTCTATTTGCATTTAAAAAATCAATAAAAATCTGACCATTCTCGTATTGAACGGGGCATTCTTTGTATTTTTTGATTTTGTCATCAATTTTACGATTAAAAAAGGGTTCCCAATCTTCACGAACTTCTGTAACAGGAAGTGAATGAATTTTTCGAAGTATACTTCCTGCTTCTACTCCGTAAGTGTATTGTTGTTCTTTCGAAACAGTTAAAATGGTTTCTCTTGCATCTTTCCCGTCTATCCATTCGTGTAAAGAATGCACTTCATCATCACAGAGTTCTATACTAATCGGTTTACACATCGGAATTCCAAGAGAAGCTACTTTCTCCATCATATCATATTCAGATTTTTTAGAATCTAACTTCTCCTTATCAGAAACACGCAAGAAATATTTTTGCTGATTTTGATCTGTCACACAATATTTTTTATCATCTGACCAGCCTTTATTTATGGCTATCTTACTAATAAAATTCATCAAGCACTCTCCGATTCACTTTCCAACACTTCTTGCAGTTTTCACTAGTAACCCATCCAGTTCGTCTACACTTTAGTTTCCAATATGTAAAAATATCTTAATAATACGCTATCTAGTTGCTTTCCCTAATAATAAAGTTAAAATGTGTCTCACCGTATCTGAAAGCTGATAAACTAAATCGATATAAAATTCAGTTGATGATTTAATAATCATATCAATTGTTTTCATACTTTCTACTTCCTAATCAACTTTCAAATATATAGCGTTTTCATTATTTTCTTATCCTATTATATCATTATTCAAAATAAAAAACTGCAACTTACTAGTTGCAGTTAAACACAGATTTTCTTCCGTTCCTACTAGAAATTTATAAGTTAACATTTAGAATTTGTTCAGTTATCAAAGTTCATTTAGCTTTCTACTATGTAAGATTCTTGCTTGATAGCGGAGTAAATTTTCTATTCTACACCAAAAGCAAAAAGGATATATTTTTAATAAATTCCATTTGAAAACAATTCCTGTTCTATTATAGTAATGGTAATTCTAACTTTACACTTGCACCATGTTTATCCGAGTTGTTTTCTAATATGATGCGTCCATTATGTAATAACATTATTTTCCAAGAATTATATAAACCTAAACCATAGTTTGTAGCTGAATGTCTACTCTTATCTCCACGGTAAAATTGCTCCGTTCCTCGTTTTAAATCCTCATTAGAAAATCCTGGGCCTTCGTCTATCACAGATATTGAAAGTATCTTATCTGTAGTCATTATTAGTAATTCAATGTTGGATTTGTCTGGTGAATATTGAATAGCATTACTAAATATATTTTGAATGACTCTTTCAAATAATTGTATATCTATCATTACATCTGAATCTTCACAATTAATAGATTTAGATATAGTACGGTCATGTATTAGTGTAATCTCTCTCGCTATTTCACTAACTCTTTCGATTATTTCTGACACCTTTACTTTTTGTAAATTCAACGAGTTTAATTTAATTGACTGATTCATCTCCATCAGAGCTTTTGTATAATCTGATATACGTGTTGAATTTTTTATAATGTACGCTACATAATCTTTTTGTTCATCAGTTAGATCAGTTACCTTTAACAATTCAGCATTACCTTGGACAATAGAAACCGGAGTTTTTAAGTCATGCATTAATGCCGATATCTGACTTCTCTTATTCTCTTCTTTAATCCAATTCTCTCTTAATGAATCACTTAAGGCTTTTTTCATTATATCAAGGCTATTTAAGACATCATTAAATTCTTTGATATTTGAACTTCCTATTTCAAAGTCTAATTCATGGTTGGCGATTTTATCTGATGCATCTAGCATTGGAGATAATTGCCTTGTTATTCGTTTTGCCCAGATTAGAGTAGCCACAAATGCACTCATTAAAAAGAAAATGATTAATAAAAATATTAATAGTAAATCTATGCTAGGGAAATATTTTTCCATCCAATCATTATTGTAGCGTGGCTCTAGTGAATAATGGATTAATACATATCCATCATTCCTTTTAAATTCTATAAATGAAGAAGATGGAGTTGAAAATCCCTCATGATTGTGAAAATTCTTAGCTTTCAGTTGAATAGCTTCATCCATATTAGTTTTTATCACTTCACCATCTGGCGATAAAAACATATAGCTAGCTCCTTTAGGTATCAATGCTTCATCAAAGTCAATTTTATTTAAAATTTTATATTTATCTTTTTGTAATAAATTTTCTGTATGGTTAGCCGGAACAATCAAACCAACACTATAAAACGCTGTAAAAGTTAATAAAGCTAGTACGATGGCACATCCTAAACCAACTCCAACAGTCATTAAGTATTTAAGAAATACTATTTTGAGCGACTGTCCTTTTCTAATTAATTCCATTTATAACCAATCCCCCAAACTGTAGAAATTGGATTTTCACCAAATTTTAAGAACTTTGCTCTAATATTTTTTACATGTTCTGATATGGCAGAAGAATCACCAATCCCATCAAATCCAAAAATCATTTCATATATTTGTTCTCTTGAAAAAACTTGTCCCTTTCTCTTTGCTAAAAGTTTAGAAATTTGATACTCAGACTTTGTCAGATGAATTTCTTCTTCCTTCACAAATACTTGATTGGAGGATAAATCAAATCTTATATTCCCTAGGTTTAAACTCGAATGTTTTTCTCTTTGTTCTCTTCTCAGATGAGCTTCTACCCTTGCTAACAATTCACCAACACCAAATGGTTTGGTAATATAGTCATCTCCTCCACTTAATAAGCCATCTACTATATCCGTTTCCATTGCTTTTGCAGTTAAAAAGATAATCGGACAATCCACTTTGCTACGTATATTTTTACAATAGCTGATTCCATCAACCTCTGGCATCATTACATCAAGTAATATTAAGTCATATTTCCCCAAACTATTTTCATCAATATCTACCGTGGTTTGGTAAATATCAACAATATGATCTCCTTTTATTAAAATATTCTTGATTAGAGTCAGCATATCTAATTCATCATCTATAGCAAGAATTCTTGCCATACCAAACCACCTCCATATTTATAAATATTTTATTATTATTATACCATATTCCATTTACAAATACATTTAGAGCTATTATTCACTGATTGACTTTCCACCCCACCTATTGAACCATAATAAAGAGCCAGTAAAAATGACTACTGTAATAGGTATTGCTACATAGCCCCACATGGTAAACTCTTTAATTAAATATGAGCTATCAGCCAATTCACTTCCAACAATATATGTTGCAGATAATCTCGATGCCCAAGTACAAGGTAAATAATACCAGATATTTTCACCTAAATTGGTTATTGAAAGTAAAGCAATCAACGTTTCCACAAATCCCAATCCAATAGATGCACCACCACCTAACATAAGTGATACGCATAAATGAATCATATATGTAGATAAACATCCTATAAAAACTAATAATAATTCAATTAACCAAGCCATAGTCGCTTGATTACCAAATAGCATTGCAAATATAAAAACTGCTAAACTTATAGAAAATAGAAAACTCAATAAGAGCATTATAAGTTTTCCGCCATAAGCCTTGCTTCTGGATTTTGTAGTTGATAGAATCACTTGAAATCGTCCAGCACTTGCTTCCATGTCAACAACCTTAGATGTGATAGCACCAAATATTATTGGTAAGATAGCACCTAAAAGCACAAAATAATTCAGTATGATATCCATATCAGAAAAATTTTTTAGACTTGTAAATGTTGCTGCTCCATAAAATATTAGTGCATATAAAACAGGTAAGATAAAGTGAGCCCAGGGAATCCATGTATGCTTCAATTTATAAAACTCTGATTTTAATATTTTCATCATTACTTCACCTCTTGCTTAGAAAACCATTTTGCAGTAATGAAAGTCAATAATGTAAACAAACATATTGATAAAATACAAGGAACAAGTAAGGATGTGTTTAAAATCATTGGATCTGATACTTCTGTTGGGATACCGTTCGGTAAAATACGCATAACGGGTACCATCAATCTAATCCCCCAAGAATAAGGGCAATAAATCCACATAGAACCGTCAGCTAACAAAATTCCTAACACAAGACCTAATACAGCGTTTACTACAATGCTTGCTATAAACCCAAACTTTTTAGCCAGGAAAAAACAAAATGGAACTTGCCATATGTTAGTTATAACCAATAATACACTTGCGAATAATAATGTCGTGAATGCATAGTTTCCTGTTAATTGTTCTCCAATGAAAAATTGAAAAACAAATACTCCTAGCATATGCAAAATAGCAGTTATACTTAGATAAATTGAAGCTGTTAATATTTTTGAAATCCATATCGTTTTTAAATCAATATTGAGTGGAAAAATTGCTCGGTAGTTTAATTTTCTCTCTTCTTTTCTATGCATCATTGCTGGTATTAAAGCGAAAGTTGCTGGCATAATCATCACATACCACCAATTATATGCATTTACACTAAAATATAATGGCATTAATACAAACGCAACAAGTAAAGATATAATTGGTGCAATAAATAATATCTTCAACAAAAAACTGTGTTTGTGTTTCAAAGTTTCTGCAAAAATATAATTTTTCATTAATCTATACTCTCTTTCCATTCTTTACAACATCCATAAAAAGTTCTTCTAAATTTTCATTATGATCAATGATGTTTTGATATTTTAATTCTCCATCATGAATAATTCCTATGTGATCTGCAGTATGTTCTACTTCTGCCAGAATATGGCTTGATAAAATCACTGTTATCCCTTTTTCAGGAAAACTACGTATCAAATCACGTAATTCTTGAATTCCTAATGGATCTAATCCGTTTGTCGGTTCATCTAGTATCAATAGTTTAGGATTATTTAATAAAGCAATTGCAATACCTAATCTTTGTTTCATCCCCAAAGAAAATTGACCGCTTTTCTTTTTTCCGGTATTTTTTAAATCTACAATTTCTAAAACTTCATCAATTCTTGCTTCAGGCAATCCAAGTAATAATGTTCTAACTTTAAGATTTTCTCTTGCACTTAAATTTTCGTATAAGGGTGGCATCTCGATTAAAGCACCAATATCTGATAAATCATTTCTACTCCATTCATGTCCTTCAAACATAATTTCACCTGACGTCTTGTGTAACATACCTGTAATCATCTTTAATGTCGTAGATTTACCTGCACCATTAGGTCCTAGTAATCCATATACTGAATTTTCCTCAATTTTTAATGACACATTATTTACAGCTTTTTGTTTTCCAAAAACTTTTGTTAGCTCATTTGTTTCTAAAATATATTTGTTCATATTTTATTCCTCCTTTAATCTTGTAAATAGTATAAAAAATAATTTTAAGGATTCTGTAAGGAAAAAATATTTTTAAAAAGTAGCAAGAAAATTCTAATATATTAAATGTTTTGCATTTTTTTCTTTAGTCTTTTATGCCATATTTCATATACTTCATAAATAAAAAAGGCAGAACCAGAGTTCTGCCATAAATAACCATTATTTATCTTACAACTTCAATCTCCACCTTACTCTAAATCAAATTTTAAGGAATTGAAGTATTCTCTTTTTAATCCTATAGATATGCCTATTCTGTTCGAGTTTCAGCTAAATATATTCTCCATTCAGCTAATTCTTCAGGCAAATCATAAACAGTTTTTCCATTACATTCATAGATTTCAGAGATTCCTGGTGAGGTCTTAGAAAAAGTTTTCCAAGCTGTCACTAGTTCTTCTACAAATTGAATATTATGAGGTTCAAAAAAGTCATTAAATTTCGATAGTTCTTTACTATAAATTGTCACAACATTATAGCTATCAAGCATGATCTCATCATGACTTTTATGCCCACCAAATCCAAACTTACTTAGTCCATCATTAACAAGCAAATCACCGTATCTAATCAACAGTTCTAGGCATTCCTCTCTTGAACAACCATCAATATAATAAACATCCTTATGGGATTCCTTGATAATATTCTTTGCTATTACTTTTTCTCTATCAATACTGACAGGCAATTCCAAAATAAAAAACAAGGGCTCGTCATGAATCGCAATAAAGTGTTGAAAAACCTCTAATATTTTTTCTGAGTGTACATTCGCCATCAAATGATGTTCAGTTAACTTTGTAAATGATTCAAACAGGTTTTCTACCAAGGTAACTCGGTGACCTTTTACTAAATTCAACATTATGCGTCCTCCAGAGTATTTAGACAATATCCACATTTATAATTACATTATACCATTAAACCCCTAAAAAGACTGCAACTTCCCAGTCACAGTCTCTTATAAATCTACCTCAGTTCCTTCAAGGAAAGTTATTACAATTTGTCCAGCTTCTGAAATAGATTGATAGCATGTCAGACTATAGTATCCAGAAGCCATACTTGAACTATTACTCTGATTCTTACCCTCTATTCGATTAGAGAAGCTACCTTCACGCTTTTCATTATTTCTTTCGTTCACTTTTAAGAGCAGAGAAACACTCTCAGCGGTTCGCTGTTACCGTATCGTTTCGTCGTAAATTCCTTACTCTAAGACAGCTGTCCCATGGGCAGAACATCTTCTTCTACCTCGCTGATGCTTCAGCTCGTACAAGCAGTGATACCGCCTCAACGTGAGTTTTAGAGGACTAAATGGAGTCTGAATTGCCTGATAGAGATGTAGTATTGATTAAGCAATCAACAAATAATGTACAAAACAAAAATAAAGTACACTGCTTAATGAGTGTACTTTATCCTTCTAATTCAGTTTTATCAATGGTTTAGCTCTAGTTAAGTCGATTAGTTAAATGAATTTAGACTATTGCTTTTTATAACGACCATAAATTGTATGCTTAATGCTATAATTTATCTTCCAAATCTACTTCTTCATAATTTATCGGAATTAAAGCAACTTCACTGCTTAGAGTAGATTGTTTTTCATTTTCACTTATTTGAATGGCATTTTTTAATGAAAAAATAACTTCTCTTACAAGATTTAATAAATCTAATGTACACTCTTGCAATTCAATTTCAGTTAGATATAATCTGCTTTCGTCATTGTCTTTATTTACATCAATAAAATTCAATGTAATATTAGTAAATCTATGCTCTAAATAATTTCTAATAGTTTTTAATAGCTTTGCGTGTGGATTTGCTGTTAAAGAATTATCACCATTATCAAAATCTTTCGATATCCAGAATATAGAAGACAAACCAATATTTTTATCCAACAATTTATTTAAATTACTATTTGTTCTCCAGATTGAATGAAAATTTACTTGTCGAGGCATGATTTTTAGACAATAATATTCATTTATAAGCATTGCTACTTTATCTAATAATGAATATAGTGTTTTAAAAGCTGCTTTTAATCCTTCAATTCTGATAGAGTATTGTACGTAGTCTAGACAATCAATAAGATTAACATACTCGTCAGCATAATGAACCGAATCAATCTCAATGCTATTAAAACAGAGATAACGCGCATAAACATATTCTTGCTTAATTTGATTAAACATAGAAAAATATTTGTTTAAATCTTTATCTGATTGAAATAATAAACTTGGTAGTAAAAGATTATCATCATATCTATTTATATCGTCAGCTTGTAAGTCATTAAGTGGATTAAGATACAGCCCGTTGTTCCAACACCATTCGCGATACTTTTGTGAATTAGGATTATAATCGATGGTTTTACAAGAGCATTCATCTAAGTCTTTATAATTAAGATATTGTTCGTAAAGTTCAATAAATCGCTTTTCTGCATAATCAACTCTGTTTGGATCTGAAACAGTTATACTTGTTTCTATTAAATTTTTAATTTTTTTAATAAAGTGAAGATGTTCGTTATCATTCAAAAAATTACGATAATGATGTAGACAAATAGCCAAGTTACCACTAGCCATTGTGAATCTTGGATTGATTTGTATACATTTACAATACATCTTAATAGCTAACTGTTTTCTACCACAAGCATCTAATAGATTTGCGTAATTGGTGTATAGTGAACATAATAATGGGTGAATAAAGCTATTGTTCTCAGGATCTATATCAATATTATTTGAAATTTCGATAGCTTTTCTAAAGTAATAAATTTGTTGAACTGTACAATCGGTATCTATGTTGAATACTAGGTTATTACTTAGTTCAAATATATCACCATATGCTGTCCCAATAGAATAAAATAATTGAATTTTGGAAATATCATCAATAGTATTTTCCATATTTTTTCCAAATTCTATTAGTCTATAGATTTCCACTATATTTTTATGTTTAAAAGCATTATCGAAATCCTTTGACAATTTAAGTACACTATGATTAATTGGATTATTTGTTAACATCTTCATCCTAAATATTTCGATTTTAAATTTGATTTTCCTTTATTTTCTTGTTCTTCAACTAACATATCAGATAAAAACTCTTTTATCATATTAAGATTAAGAAAAATTCGAGTTGCAATAAATTTAAGTTATAATACCTTATATAAATTATAAATAGGGTAAACCTGATATCTTTCTTGAGTTTCTTTATCTAACTTAGTCCAAAATAAATCAGCTTGTGGTTTTGATTTTAATAACACTGATGCACCAAAACAAATTTCATCATTATCTTTATTATTTAATAAAATATTAGTAAGCTTCTCTATTTCAGTATTATCTAATTCACGATTTCTATATTTAATTTGAAGATCATTTATGATGCTTATGCTATTTTCTTTTATATGGTTCATGTTCCAGTCAGAAAGACGTTGAGCCCAGTTAAGCAACTGTTCTTTTTTTGAAACTTCTTCTGTCATATCGGCTGCAGCAACTATTTTTATTATGGTATCGTCAGCACACACGTTTTCTACACTACAGTCAACTAATCTTTGGTATGAGGCAATAACCGAATCAAAGTTACAGTTATCAATTGTTAACCAATCTTCGGGCCTAAAAACCTCAAATAAAGAAATATCCTCATCCTCGCCTCTCCTGCACCAAGGAGTTTCAGTGAAAATATCTATCATAGTTCCATTATTACCTTCATGAAATGCATATAGAGTACTAATATGTATGTTAGCAATCTTAAGATTAAACAATTTCGATTCCTCGTAATTTAACGCCACCTTGTTTTTTAATACTAGACCTGAATTAAGGATATTTAAATTTCTTTGAGATTGTTCATTAAAGAGGGATAAATCAAGCTCTTTTTTTATCCCCATTTTCTTTATGAAATTTGATATTTTCGACAATTCTTTTATATGGCTATCTAAATCAAGCGAATTAATATCCGATAAAGACCGTTCATCTAGTTCTATACTAATACCATTGAGTGTGAAAAATCCTACTTTTCCTAGTTCTTTAAGTGCCTGAGTACACTTTATAGCATCTGACAGCATATTAGGTCTTGAATAATTAAATTTAGGTTGAGCTTTCCCATTGTTAAAGGATATTTTAAAACCTTCCCCAAAATGAAGCTGTACCTCTCCGTCAGGAAAATAATGTCTCTCTATATCTTCAAAAATATAATCTCCTATCTCAATAATTAAATCTGTTGCTTCGAAAGTTTCAACAATCTCTATTGAATTTTCAAGTGGAATTTCGATGGCAGTTTCAGGATCCCTAAGATAAAGAAAGAGGTCGTGTTCCTTCTGGTAATTAAATATTCCTTCATGCCCCTGACCATAAAAGTAAAGCTTGATCTCTTTATTATTGGGTATATTTTCAATTGACATCCCATCGATATTTATAAAACTATGCTGTTTCTGACTATTAGTAACAAAATCAACTAACATCGAATAAATTTTTTGTTCATCTAGTTTATGAATCTGTACCGAAAGTGTTTTATAATTTGCAGACTTATTTTTTAATTTACTTCTTTTAATTATTTTCTTTATAGAAAAAGGTGGCAGTGATTTATAATAAATATCTTTTAAATTGCTATTCTCATCTAACCAAACTACGAATAAAACTACCCCACCGTTTTTTGAATACAATTCTAAATCACGCATATCTACTGGGAAAGATTTCATTGAATTGTTCTTACGTTTAGTTGCTTTAATTTGGACAGGTACTCTCCCAAATATTTCGCTCTTTTTCTCACTAGCATTTTTAAGAACATGAATTTCCCCATCCCACGCTGGAGTTTTATCATTGTTATCGAAATAAGTCTGAAGCAACTTATTTCTGTTAATAAATGTTGCCAGATATGAAACGCCTAACGTTTCAATTTGTCTATTATTTGCCAAATTATCACCTCATAACATAACACTATGTATTATTTATTATACCATCAACAAAATAAAAATCTATATCTTGTGTTCAATTGAAACTTAAATAAGCTTCAAAAAATGTACAATTGAACCACCACTTCTTCTACACCTATTAGAGTCGAAAATGTACAAATCAATTTCTTCGATTAGATGATATTATGTACTAGAAAACATACAAAATAACACTCCAGAATAATGTACAAAATAAAAATAAAGTACACTATTTAAAGAATGTACTTTATGCTTCTAATTCATTTGTATCAATGGTTTAAGTCTTGTTTGGTCAATTGTACATAAATTTTTAGTTTTGATTGGCGAATTGCTTCAAAAGCTCCTTTGTCAATCTCAACTGGGTCAGAAAAGGCATCCAGAACAATCCCTCTCACAGGAAGACTCTCCATCCCTTCCGCAGCAAACAAACAGTCCGTAAGAGGCAATTGCAACCAAGAAAATCGGTCATAATAGTCCTTGGGGATGTCCTGAATTTCTAAGAAGCAAGGATAAAAGTAGTCATCTCCCTTTTGCAGAATATCCGGTTTTAGGCGAGCACCTTCTTGTTCGTCACTCTCACCCATCAGATAAGGATTGAAGGGAACCCAGACTCTAGCTTGCTTCAATTCCTTAAACAAGGCCTCTATCGACTCTGTCGTTTTCTCCCTCAAATACTCTTTTTTATAGTCCGAGAGAGTCATTGACTTCTCTTTTTTAGCCGTTTTTTTCTTAAAAAACTGAAACATTCTCATTCCTCTTAGAAACTCTTAAATGTACTGACAAACCTTGCCATCACGGTAAGCATTATCAATCAAACCACCACCGAGACACTCTTCACCGTCGTAAAAGACAACTGCCTGTCCTGGTGTAATGGCTCGCTGTGGCTCCGCAAAGATGACTTCTGCCTTGTCTCCTTTGACATGAACAGTCACCTTGGAGTCAGGCTGACGGTAGCGGAATTTAGCTGTGCATTCTAGCGTAAATTCCTCTGGCATATCACGAGTAAAGTGGACCTGACTGGCTTCTAAGCTAGTTGACATAAGCGAATCATGGTAAAAACCTTGACCTACATAGAGAATGTTCTGGCTCAAATCTTTGCCGACAACAAACCAAGGAGCATTATCACCGCCGTGTTGCCC
>NZ_KV807820.1:37783-49717 GCF_001812125.1 Streptococcus sp. HMSC071D03 | reverse complement strand
CCGATACCGAGCCCGCCACGCTGACCGATCGTATAGTACATTAGACCAGCATGCTCACCCATATCGCGTCCATCCACAGTCATCATACGCCCAGGTTGAGCTGGTAAGTAGTTGCTGAGAAATTCTTTAAAGTTCTTTTCTCCGATAAAGCAAATCCCTGTCGAATCTTTCTTCTTAGCAGTCGCAAGGCCTGCTTCTTCTGCCAGTCTGCGAACTTCAGGCTTTTCCAAATGTCCCAATGGGAACATGGTCTTTTGTAATTGTTCTTGTGAAAGTTGGCTGAGGAAATAGGTCTGATCCTTGCCATTGTCCACGCCACGAAGCATGTGAACAATGCCATCCTCATCACGCGACACACGGGCATAGTGCCCAGTCGCTACATAGTCTGCTCCCAAGGTCATGGCATAGTCCAAAAAGGCCTTAAACTTGATTTCCTTGTTACACATAACGTCTGGATTTGGTGTGCGTCCTGCACGGTATTCCGCTAGGAAGTACTCAAAAACGCGGTCCCAGTACTCTTTTTCAAAATTGACAGAGTAGTAAGGAATGCCAAGTTGGTCTGCCACTGCAGCCACATCCTTGTAATCTTCGGTCGCCGTACAGACGCCGTTTTCATCTGTGTCATCCCAGTTCTTCATGAAGATACCGATCACATCGTAGCCCTGCTCCTTGAGCAAGAGAGCCGTCACCGACGAATCAACACCACCACTCATCCCCACGACAACACGTATTTTAGAGTTATCACTCATGGTAGTTCTCCCATCTATTCGTTTATTCACGATTGAAGGTCGTGTTTGCTATCACGATTGAAGGTCGTTTGAGCAGTTTTCATTATAACATGCTTAGATAGAGAAGACAAGGAAGATGCTGACAAACCTAGCCACCTCTTTTATAAATACATGAAGATAGGATACAAAAGAAATCAATTCATCCCTAAATCTCTATTCTCTTTAAAAACTTATTTTTAAAATCAACTAAAAATGATATACTTTAATAAGGAGGAATGCGCACATGATTCCATATATACACCATCATCCCATGTGCGTAGGACTAATGTGAACAACTACAAAGATATTCTAAAATCAAAAAATACTATTTTTATTATTACACTTATTGCAGGTATTGGACTTTTGACAGGCTTAGTCCTCCATCAAGAAAAAATCCAAGCAGAGAGAGGGAACGTTGCTCTCATCAAACAACAAAAAAATCAACAAGATGTCGAACAAGTAAAAAACGCCATTAAAGACTTCAATATTGATTCTGAAACCATTATAGAAGATTGGAAAAAAATTCAAGAATTAAAACTAACTACTGATGAAGGCAAAAAGACATTAGCAGACTTTCTCGCTTCTACTACCGATAAAGTCACAAATCATTATAGTGAAAAAGCTTTGAAATTAGATATAAAGGATTCTGATAGCCAGTTTCAAGATAAACAAACACTTGAGACAGACATCACTTCCTTGCAAAAAATAATAGACATCATTAAAAACATTAATTCTGCCAGCGACCAAGCTGCTCTTGAAGAAAAGATAAAACCAATTCAAGAACTAATCTCTAAATTCCAAAAACAAGTTGAAGTCTTGACCAAAAAAGAAGAAGAAAAAACTACCCAAACAGAAACGACTACTAGAGATGCCGGACTGGAAGCCAGCCGTTCAGAAGATAGTAGCTATATTCAAAGCTATCCAGAAACAAATGGAAGAATATCTAATTCCCAAGCACCTGCAACGGACCAATACTCAACTGATAGTGCTAGCAGTGGAGGAGATAATGGCGCTAATACAGGAGGTCAAACTGCTGATTCTTCAGGTTCTCAATCAGAGTCTAATAGCGATACAACCAATTCGTCTAACTAATAATCTAGATGGCGAAATCCCATAAACTTGTAAGTCCTCAACACCAATGTTTATAATGATCTCTCATCAAATGTAAACACACAAAAAGAGCCTTAAACGGCTCTTTTTTAGGGCTCTATGATATTTGTAGTAGGTAAATTCCCTATAGATATTATGGAGCCAATTATTGATAAAAACTTTAGTCATCTTCGTCTCTATAAAAATATTTTCTATACACCCTTGATAATATCAAAATTAATGCCCATATCGTACTGAGAGCTATAATAATAGAATTTATTGGATTTATTTCAGTATGTCCAATCACTAGTCCAATAATTGGACTAGTAGACATGCTTAGATATAATAAAAATGACAAAAAATGACTTTCACCAATTCCTGCAAAAAAATGTTTCATTTTAACTATCCCAATTTTACCTTTCGTCTTAATAATCCTCTAGCAAATCTATTGACTTCTCTTTTTTTGAAAAATCTTAACAATAAATTTACTCCACTTAAAGCCACTAAAATTTCAATCGTTATAATTTCTCCAAGCGAAAAATGCAAACTGAAAAAGTTCCTGCTAAAACACTATGCTCCCATCAAATAAAGAGTCAGCAAAAATAAAACAACCGAAATTGGCAGAAAAGCAGCACGATTTGTTTACAAAAAATGGCATAACAAAGACTACCTATCGAAAACGTCATAATAACTTCAATAGTTATCTTTAGAGCAGGGTAATATATATTTTTAATAAAAAGAATTAAAAGGATAAAAAATACCAATGAACAAAGAACGGATTTGATATAAAATTTTAAATGAATCATAATTTATTTTTTAGATTCTACCTACTATAGATAAAATCACCTTTCTTATTTTCTTCTCATGATATCCACTTTAATGTCTTGATTAGAACTTCTGTGAATATAAATATGGTAAATGAAAAATCAGGATTCTAACTAAAAGCAATTGATGAAATAAGCAAATCTTACAGCAAATTAAATTTATCCAGAAGCTCTCATGTAATGATTTTAAATCCTAATGAATCTAACCAATGCAGATTTTATTTTGACAGTAGTTCTATAACAACTCTAAATAACACTGGGGTTGCTAGAATCAAAATAACCCCTGCCACAAAGACAATGATTACCCGAAATAGATCTTTATTTTTACGCATTGAAACAACCTCCAATCTATTATTTTCTAGCTACATGATACCTCTTATTTACTTTCTATATTCTTATGATACAATATATTTAATAGAATTCTATTTACTGTTAACTTTTTTCACGAAAAGGAGGAAATCATGCGCTATGATTTCGGGAAAGTATATAAAGACATACGTGAGTCAAAAGGATTGACACAAGAAGAGGTCTGTGGAAATAGCCTTTCAAGAACCAGCCTTTCCAAGTTTGAAAGTGGCAAGGCAACTCCCAAATATGAAAACATGGAGTTTCTTCTCCGTCAAATCAATATGAGTTTTGAAGAGTTTGAATACATCTGCCATCTCTATCAGCCAAGCCAGCGAACAGAAATCATGCAAACCTATCTCAATACGAGTTCCATCTTTGGTACCAGTAGTCTAGTCAACTTATTTGAAACATGCCAAGACTATCTCAAGGTCCATCACGATCTCCCTATAGAGGAAATCAGAGATATGCTGGAAGTTGTTATTTATATCCGTCAACATGGAACAGGACAGCTTTCAATCCAAGTGGAACAAACGGTCAAAAAGCTTTGGGAAAAAATTGAAAAACAAGATACATGGTATGAAGGTGACCTAAAAATCCTCAATACCATACTTTTTAGCTTTCCCATCGAACACCTCCACCTCATCACTGAACAAATCTTGCAGCGCTTGGAAGAATATAAAAACTATCGACATTTATATGAATTACGAATGACAATCCTACTCAATCTGTCCACCATTTACTTGTACAATCAAGATAAAAATACCTGTCAACAAATCTGTTACACCTTACTAGAGGATGCCAAGAAAAAGAAAAGATACGATATTTTGGCAATCACTTATGTTCGAATAGGTATTTGTACTAGTAATGATCATCTTATTCAAAAGGGCTTCTCCCTTCTGGAGTTAACTAATGAAACCTCAATGCTATCTCACCTCAAAAAGGAAGTAGAGACCTGTTATCAAGCAAAGGAAATATAAAAAAGTCGAGGAAATCCCTCGACTTTTGCATCTTATTCTGCTAGTTAGTTCTTAGTACCAACCGTTGTTAAGCCAGAAGTTCTTAGCAGCTGCCCATGAACCGTAACGTCCTGCAACGTAAGCATCTGCTACACGTTCTTGGTTTTCAGCTGAGTAGTCACCGTTCAAGTATGAATCTGTCAATTGGTAACGTCCGATGTAACGTCCGTTTGTAGCTGTGTAGCTACCACCTGATTCTTTTTGAGCGATCCATTCTTTAGCTTCTGCTTCAGATCCGCTGACGGTTGAAGTTGATGCTGAAGTTTCTTCTGCTACAGTTACGCTTGCTGCTGGCGCTTCATAAGTTGTTGCTTCAGAAGCTGCAGGTGCTGCTACTGGAGCTTCTGCTGGCGCAGCTGAAGTAGTTGCAGTTGCTGGTGCTTCACCATCAATAACCAATACTTGGTCTACATAGATCAAATGAATATCTTTAATCTTATTTTTTTCTGCCAATTTTTCAACAGTTGTATTGTATTTTTCAGCGATTCCTGATAGAGTGTCACCTGATTTTACTGTGTAAGTTGTTGTTTCTTGTGCAAAAGCAAGTGATGGTGCAAGGAAAGCAAGTGCTGCTGCTACTCCTACAAGTCCTGTTTTAATTTTGTTAGTTGTTGATTTCATATTAAAAGATTCTCCTTCTTTCTTATATTTCCATCATACCCTACTATTATTACTATTTCTTGACGGTTTTATGTAGAAATGTTACAAGACTATGTTTTATTTCACTTAAATAGCCTCTTTTTGTTACAAAAGGCTTGATTTTAGAGGCTTTATGGGGTTTTTAGATATTTTATCATGGAATTGAGCGCTTGCATCTAATCTTTGATATAATAGAGTTAAGAATCTTTTTAAGGGGAAACAGATGCAATCACTTCGTTTTCAATCTGTCTTTGATATTATTGGGCCAGTCATGATTGGCCCATCTAGTAGTCACACGGCAGGAGCTGTTCGTATTGGGAAGATTGTCTCTTCCATTTTTGATGATACTCCGACAGAAGTCGAATTCCAACTATTTAACTCATTTGCCAAGACCTATCGTGGTCACGGGACAGACCTAGCCCTTGTTGCTGGTATTTTGGGCATGGATACAGACGATCCAGAAATTCCAAATAGTTTAGAAATCGCCCACAAGCGTGGCATCAAAATAGTATGGACTATCCAGAAAGACAGTAATGCCCCTCACCCAAACACTACGAAAATCACTGTTAAGAATGAGCACAAAACCATCAGTGTAACAGGAATTTCAATCGGGGGTGGTAATATCCAAGTGACAGAGCTCAATGGTTTTGCAGTATCCCTCAACATGAACACTCCTACCATCATCATCGTTCATCAGGATGTTCCAGGTATGATTGCTCACGTAACAGAGGCCCTCTCTCGCTTTGACATCAATATCGCTCAGATGAATGTAACTCGCGAAAAAGCTGGCGAGAAAGCCATTATGATTATCGAAGTTGATAGTCGCAACTGTGATGAATCTATCGAAGAAATTCGCAAAATTCCTCATCTGCACAATGTCAATTTCTTTCAATAGGAGAAAATATGTTTTACTCTATCAAAGAATTAGTCAAACAAGCCGAAATTGATTTTCAAGGCAATGTTGCTGAACTCATGATTACGACCGAGTTTGAGCTAACCGGTCGTGAACGCGAAGAAGTCATCCTTCTCATGGAGCGCAACCTTGAAGTCATGAAAGCTTCCGTTGAACTTGGACTCAATGAGAATAAATCTCGTAGCGGTTTGACAGGTGGTGACGCTGCCAAACTAGATCACTACATCAAAAAAGGAAAGACCCTATCAGACTTCACTGTCTTGTCTGCCGCCCGTAACGCTATCGCCGTTAATGAACACAATGCCAAGATGGGTCTTGTTTGTGCGACACCGACCGCAGGTAGCGCAGGTTGTCTTCCCGCAGTTCTCACATCTGCTATTCAAAAACTCAATCTAACTCATGAACAACAACTAGACTTCTTATTCGCTGCAGGTGCTTTTGGACTCGTGATTGCTAACAACGCTTCTATCTCGGGAGCCGAAGGTGGCTGCCAGGCCGAAGTCGGTTCAGCTTCAGCCATGAGTGCCGCTGCCCTAACTCTAGCTGCAGGTGGAACACCTTATCAAGCGAGCCAGGCTATCGCCTTCGTTATCAAAAACATGCTCGGCCTAATCTGTGACCCCGTTGCAGGTTTGGTTGAAGTTCCTTGTGTCAAGCGGAATGCCATGGGAGCAAGCTTCGCCTTCATCGCAGCCGATATGGCTCTGGCTGGTATTGAATCCAAAATTCCAGTTGATGAGGTCATTGACGCCATGTATCAAGTAGGATCTAGCTTACCAACTGCCTTTCGTGAAACTGCTGAAGGGGGACTCGCTGCCACACCTACTGGTCGTCGCCTCCAAAAAGAAATCTTCGGCGAATAATTTCAAAATAACTAGGAGAGTATATGTCATCAATTTCCGCTATTTTTTTCGATTTAGATGGAACGCTCGTGGACAGTTCTATCGGCATTCACAATGGTTTCACCTATACCTTTGATCAACTGGGAGTGACAAGCCCTGATGCCAAGACTATTCGTGGTTTTATGGGGCCTCCGCTAGAAACCAGCTTTGCCACCTGCTTACCAACTGAGCAGATTGAGCAAGCTATCCAGCTTTATCGCTCCTACTATAAAGAAAAGGGTGTTTACGAAGCTCAGCTTTATCCTCATATCAAAGATTTACTGGTAGAACTAGCTAAACAGTTTCCTCTTTATATCACCACGACAAAAAACACCCCAACCGCTCAGGATATGACTAAAAACTTTGGAATCTATCATTTCTTTGATGGCATTTATGGTTCCAGCCCTGAAACTCCACATAAAGCAGATGTCATTCGCCAAGCCTTGCAGGCACATCAACTAGCACCTGAACAAGCCATCATCATCGGTGATACCAAGTTTGATATGCTGGGAGCTCAAGAAACTGGCATTCAGAAATTGGCCGTCACTTGGGGATTTGGAGAGCAAGCAGACTTGCTAAACTATCAACCTGATTATATCGCCCACAAACCCTTAGAAGTTTTGGAGTATTTTCAATAACATAGACTGGGCAACGACTCCATTCCAGAAGAAAATGAGGCAAGCTTCTACATAACAAAACGCATATTACCAAGGCTCTTCAAGACCTGATAATATGCGTTTTTCTTTTTTATTCAACGTGGGTTGTTTGATTAGCAAAGGCGATAATGGCTTGCTTCAATTCATCTCCACTGAGAGTTCGGAACTCTTCAATTTTTTGATCGATGGCTTCTAGAGGCATGACATTAACCTTACCAACGAAAATCTTATCCATAACTTGGTTATCAACAAGCTCGGTTGATACCAAGAGTTCTTCGTAGAGTTTTTCACCTGGACGGATTCCAACTTCAACGATTGGAATTTCGCTCTCAGTGTGTCCACTTAGAAGCACCATTTTCTTGGCTAAGTCATAAATTTTGACTGGTTTGCCCATATCAAGGATAAAGACTTCCCCATCTTTGGCGTAGGCACCAGCATGGATAACCAAACGGCTAGCTTCTGGAATGGTCATAAAGTAACGAGTCATGCGGAAGTCTGTCACCGTTACAGGCCCACCTTCAGCAATCTGACGTTCAAAGACTGGAATCACACTACCACGGCTACCAAGAACATTCCCAAACCGAACTGCACAGTAGGTAGATTGGCTACGTTGGTTAAAGCCAGTGACAATCAACTCAGCCACGCGCTTGGTTGCTCCCATAACATTGGGGGGATTAACCGCCTTATCTGTCGAAATCATAACCATCTTAGGTACTTTGGCTTCATCAACAGCCTTAGCAACATTGTAAGTTCCACGGATATTATTTTTGAAGGCTTCTTTTGGATTGCGCTCCATCATAGGAACATGCTTGTGAGCAGCCGCATGATAAACAATAGCTGGCTTGTACTGCTCAAAGACTTGCAACAAACGGTCATAGTCTTGAATGTCTGCGATAACTGGCACATAATCAATCCCTTGGAACTTACGAATCAGCTCATGATAAACAAGGTAGATTGAGTTTTCCCCATGACCGAGCAAGACGATGCGTTCAGGATTGAAGCGACTAACTTGGCGACAGATTTCAGAACCGATTGAACCACCAGCCCCTGTGACTAATATGGTCTTACCTGTCAGTTCTGCGCCCAGACGCGATTCGTCAAGACGAATTTCCTGACGACCCAAAAGGTCTGTGATATCAATTTTCTGGAATCCTCCACCTGCTTGGTGAAGTCCCTGAACAACGGTTTCAACCTTAGGCATCTTGTAACACTTGACACCCAGCTTATTACACATCTGCAAGATACGCTCATATTCTGACGGGTCAAGAGACGGAATCGCAACGATAACACGTTCGATTTGATGACGTTTGGCTAATTCAGGCAGACTATCATAAGAGCCTAAAACAGGGATTCCACCAAGTTTTTGACCCTTTTTCTTAGCATCCTTATCTAAAATACCGACAAGTTCCAAATCACTGGTTGGATGTTGGTAACTATCCATAAAGAGAGCACCACCATCACCAGCACCAATCAAGAAAGTACGGCGGTGTTCTCCATCACCACTGCCTTTTTTGCGTCTAGAGTAGATTAACTGCCAAGTAATCCGTGGCAATAAAATCAAAAAGGTACTCAACAAGATAAAGAGAATGATGAAACGGATTGAAAAAAGTGGCAAGAAGGCATAGCAGATACTATATGACAAGACACTGCTCGCAGTCACGCCAAAAAAGATTTTCATAAAATCCGTAATCTTGCTGTAACGGCTGATACTAGCATTCAACCCCCAAAATCCAATCATGATTTGATAGAAAAGGAAGGTCAAGCTAGTATAGATGACATAGTCCACAGGAGCTGGATTGATCAATCCATAAAACAAGATGTAAGAAACAATGATTGAGGAAATCATGCTGGCAGCATCAAAAACCCCCCAAAAGACTTGTTTTTGTTGTTTATTTAACACTTCAACCAGATCAATTACATAATCTGTCATTTTTTTATTCATGTGAATGGTATCCTCCTACACAAAATCACATTTTCTAGTAATTACAAGACGTTTTTTTAACTGATTAGCTATTTGCTTTTTCTCAATAGTTTTAAAAATATAAACTGTCGGACAAATCCTGGACAGAGGGCAACGACAACTTGGATTAAAACACTTTTCAGATACTCGCCATAAGAAATCTGTCCACGCGTGTGCATTCTTTGACGTGCTTGGCGATAGAGTTTAAGATAGCGAAGGCCACCACGGCGTTCAAACATCCCCGCTCCCACGCGAACCTTACAAAGAATCTGATCCACATTTCCAGTTCGAGCACCAGCGCTAATCATATTAAGCCAAAGCAAATCGTCTTCCATATAGAGCCCATCTTCGTAGTTACCTGCCTTGAGAACCATCTCTTTTTTAAACATAACTGTCATATGATTAAAGGCACTTCTCATACGTTGGTAGGCGACAATCTCTTCGTGCTTGATAGGAACGCGACGATAGGACACGATTTCATCAGGTTGGTCAATAAATTCTGCGATATGACCTCCCAGCAAGTCCAAGTTTTCCTTTTCCATCAAATCAAACTGTTGTTCGAAACGATCTTCGACAGCAATATCATCTGTATCCATACGAGCAATGACGTCATATTGGCACTGTAAGACACCGTACTGTAGTGCCAAGCCCAAGCCACGGTTTTGCTCCAGTGGACAACGTTTGATTGGAATACTTGACTGTGCTGCCAACTTTTCCAACACTTGATATAGTTCAGGTGTCAGTAGACCGTCTTCAACGATAACCACTTCACTAGGTTTGAGCGTTTGATGTAAGATACTTTTTACAGCCTCTTCCAAAAAGACAGGATTTTCTTTGATGTAGACTGACATCAAGACGCTAAATTTCCTATTTTCAGACACAGTTTTTCTCCAATGTATATATTTTCTTTCACTATTTTATCACAATTTTTCAGACTTTCCTATTTTTATTTGAATCCCAGAAAAAAACTAGTAAATATATTGTCCTTATTTTCTATGATTTCTATCGGCTACGTAGCGAATCACGTCAGGTCAACTTGACATCTTTAGGAAAAAAAATTAAAATAAGCTGTTATCAAAATCAGTTTATTGAGGTGCACATGAACAAACGATCACTCTTTTTTATTCTAGGAATTATCTTAATCGGAGCGGTCTTGAGAGCTCCTTTCACAGCTTTACCAACTGTTTTGGGAGATATTGCCCAAGGTTTAGGCGTGGAAGTTAGTTCACTTGGTGTTTTGACCAGTCTCCCTCTCTTGATGTTTGCCCTCTTCTCCTCTTTTGCGACTCGTTTGGCTCAAAAAATTGGACTCGAGCACCTTTTCACCTATAGTCTTATCGTCTTGACTGTGGGTTCAGTGATTCGTATCTTCAATCTCCCCCTTCTCTATCTGGGAACCTTACTCATCGGAGCTAGTGTCGCTATTTTTAACGTACTTCTTCCTAGTATGATTCAGGCAAACTACCCACAAAAGATTAGCTTCCTGACAACGGTTTATGTGACGACTATGGGAATCGCGACAGCACTAGCCTCTTATCTATCTGTCCCAATTACTCAGGCAACATCTTGGAAGGGCTTGATTCTCTGCCTATCCTTGGTCTGCCTACTAACCTTATTCGTCTGGTTCCCCAACCATGGCCACAATCATTTCCTAGAAAGGCATGAAGAGAAAAAAGAAAAAGAGAATATCCTAAAAAGCAAGCAAGTTTGGGCTATTATTGTCTTCGGTGGACTACAGTCCTTACTCTTCTATACCAGTATGACCTGGTTACCAACCATGGCCATCAGTGCAGGGCTAGCTCATACGGACGCTGGTCTTCTGGCTTCTATCTTTTCACTGATTAGTATCCCCTTCTCGATGACCATTCCAAGTCTCACAACTCGTTTGTCCAATCGTCACCGTCAAATCATGTTAACAGTCATCTCTCTGGCTGGTATGTTAGGAATTGCCATGCTTTTATACCCAAGCAATAGTTTCCTTTACTGGTTAGTAGCGCATCTCTTGATTGGTACTGCTTGTAGCGCTCTTTTCCCTTACCTCATGGTTTGTTTCTCCATCAAAACCAGCTCTCCTGAAAAGACAGCCCAATTATCTGGACTTGCCCAGACCGGAGGCTACATTTTGGCAGCCTTTGGACCAACTCTCTTTGGTTACAGTTTTAACATGTTCCAGTCTTGGGTTCCAGCGGTACTGATTCTTCTAGTAATTGATATCATCATGACAATCGCCCTCTTTATGGTAGATAAAACTAAGAAAATCCTCTAAAAAGTTTTTGGAATTTACCACAGATAAACACACTTTTCAAGCCAGACTGAGTCTGGTTTTTTATATGAGTATATGTTTAAAAAGCATCATACATATACTAGGAGAAAAATATGGTTTTTGATATAATAAAATATGTAGAAACTAATTATGAAACGAAAAGGCAGATTAGTTTGAACTAGCAATAATTACTATTTCAAAGTGAGGGCATAGTATGGATGAACAGAAATACAATTTGGAACAAAGTATAGCAGAGGTAGATAGATTAGTTGACTTATCAGCAGACCAGACAGATAAGACTGCCTGTGAAGATCTAGCAGAAAAGGCAAGAATAATTTATGAGAAATTTCCAGAATCTGAAGAGATTGCTTTGCAGTATGCCAGGATTTTGCTCATTTTATCTACCAAGCAGACTGTGTTGAAGGAACTGGAGACTACTGCTAAAAAATTAGAGAATTTGCAACAAAAATTCCCTGAATCACATGATATAGCAGAAGCATTAGCTGGGACTTTGCTCCTTTTATCATTCGAGCAGACTGTATTGAAGGAACTAGAGACTACTGCTGAAAAATTAGAGA
>NZ_KV807820.1:37054-37683 GCF_001812125.1 Streptococcus sp. HMSC071D03 | reverse complement strand
TGCAACAAAAATTCCCTGAATCACATGATATAGCTTTGCCGTATGCCCTGGTTTTATTTAATTTATCAAATAAGCAGACTAAGTTAAAGGAACTAGAGACTACTGCTGAAAAATTAGAGAATTTGCAACAAAAATTCCCTAAATCGAATGATATAGCTTTGCACTATGCTAGGTTTTTGTTCATTTTATCAAGCAAGCAGTCTGTATTAAAAGAACTCGAAGCTACTGTCGAGAAATTACAGAGATTGCAGCAAAAATTTCCTGAATCGCATGATATAGCTTTGCACTATGCTAAGATTTTAGTTAATTTATCAATCGAGCAGACTGTGTTGAAGGAACTCGAAGCTACTGTTGAGAAATTACAGGAATTACAGCAAAAATTCCCTGAATCGCATGATTTATCTTTGCAGTATGCTAAGATTTTAGCTAATTTATCAATCGAGCAGACTGCGTTGAAGGAACGGGAGGCTACTGTTGAGAAATTACAAGAATTGCAGCAACAATTCCTTGAATCGCATGATTTAGCTTTGCACTATGCTAGGTTTTTGTTCATTTTATCAAGCAAACAGACTGTGTTGAATAAACTTGAGATTGTTGCTGAAAAATTAGAGAATTTGCAACAAAAATTC
>NZ_KV807820.1:0-36954 GCF_001812125.1 Streptococcus sp. HMSC071D03 | reverse complement strand
AATTCCCTGAATCACATGATATAGCAGAAGCATTTGCTAGGACTTTGCTCCTTTTATCGTTCGAGCAGACCGTATTGGACGAACTGGAGACTACTGCTGAGAAATTACAGGAATTGCAGCAAAAATTCCTTGAATCGCATGACATAGCTTTACAGTATGCTAGATTTTTGTTCGTTTTATTAATCAAGCAGACCGAGTTAAAGAAAATCGAGGCTACTGTCGAGAAATTAGAAAAATTGCAGCAAAAATTTCCAAAATCCGAAGAAATTGCTTTTATATATAGCACGGTCTTAGCAAGCTTATTTGAACACCAAACAGAGTTAAGTGAACGTCTGCAAACCACAAAAATAATTAAAAAACTCTATGAACAGTTCTCCAAATTTATGTTACAAAATTTTGATGATCTATTTTTTCATGATGATAATGTTTGTTATAGAGAGGAGTACAAGCTATTCAACTTTATCCTAAAAGAAGGTCTTTTAAAGAATACTAAATATGCTATTTTACAAACATGGGTAAAACGTTATAAAGAAGACTCGAGTGAACTAAAGAACTTGCTATCTATTTATCAACTTGTTCAAAAAATCAAGTATCAACTTGGGCTAAAAGACGAAGATAAAAATCAGATGCTTAAATTCGGTCACTACACCAAGGGAAGCACTCTCCAAATTATGTTAGATCAAGAGGAGAATGAAAAGAAGAAAAGTACTTTTTCGGTATCTGGGAAAACTCGCTTGTATAATGCTAATTATATGAATGATCCTGAAGAAGGAATCGTCATAGAAAAGATATTAGGTTTAGATAGACGAGATATCTTAGAACCAAGCTCATGGTTTTTAATGAGTTTTACAAACAAAACGGATGATCTGGCCATGTGGTCCCAGTATGGTGATGATGCCAAAGGTGTTTGTCTAGTACTTCGTGAAGAGGATTTTTCTAGATTTACTTCCTTCAATGATGTTTCGTGGCGTCAAGAAAAAAACATTTTAGAATTCTCTGATAAGATGTATTTACTGAAATCTGAATTAAATAGTGGTTTTGAAAAATCTATCTCTCGGAGTGAAAGCGAAAATTCAGTCGATACTGTTAATGATGAAGGAACTGAACCGAATTCTGTAGAAAAAGCTAGTGATTCAAAAGGGAATCGTGATTATCTCTACCGAATTGCCTATGTTAAGCATATAAAGGAAAATTTAAAACTAGAACGAACTGAACTATTTGAGAAGTCGGAAATAGAAGAATTAGAAAAATTGTTGAATAGTTTAAAAGAAAAACTAGATATCGGTTCAAAAGTCACGGAGGAGAACTATCAAAATGCTATTTCTGAATGTATCGAAGAAATTCGCTACTTATTTAAATCTGTCGATTACAAATATGAAAACGAACTGCGCATCTTACGCTATGCTAACCTAGACCCAAGTAATGAGGAAATCAAAATTGACAAAACCTCTGGGGTAGGTAAACTTTATGTAGAACGAAAAAATTCAATTCAAATTGAGGAGGTTATTTTCGGACCTAAGTTTCCAAATCCTGAATATGTAACTCCTTTATTGAAACTTTTGGATAAGGATATTAAGTATAAAAAATCTACGATAAAATTCAGATAAAGTTCTCAAAAAAATCCTCTAATCTTCTAGTTTTCACTAGGAGATTTTTTATATATAAAAATTTTACACATATTACTTGACAGGGCTTACAAATAGATGTATGATGTATGTGTAGAATAATTATATATAAAATTTTTACATACTAAAAAAGGAGGTGCCCCATGTATTTTCCAACATCAGCGGCTTTGATTGAATTTCTCATCTTGGCCATCCTAGAACAAGGGGATTCCTATGGTTATGAGATTAGCCAAACCATTAAACTCATTGCCAAAATCAAGGAATCTACCCTCTACCCCATCTTGAAAAAACTGGATACCAACCGCTATCTGACTACATACTCTCGCGAATACCAAGGTCGGATGCGGAAATACTACTCCTTGACAGAGATTGGGGAGGAGCAACTATTTGTACTCAGAGAAGAGTGGACACTCTACACTGACACTATCAACGGCATCATAGAAGGGAGCATTCGCCATGACAAGAACTGAATATTTGAATCAGCTTGAAGCCTATCTGATGAAGCTTCCTCAATCTGATCGCATTGAAGCCATGGATTACTTCAAAGAACTCTTTGATGATGCGGGTCCAGAAGGTGAGGAGGAGCTTATCGCTAGCCTGGGAAGTCCAAAAGAAGCTGCCCATGATATCCTGACTACACTTCTTGATAAGAAAATCAACGAAGAAAATTCCAGTAAGAACGACCGCCATATTTTACGCATCGCTCTACTAGCCCTTCTTGCAGCTCCTATCGGCATTCCGGTCGGAATTGCTCTTCTCATGGCTATCATCGGGATTTTTATCGCTGCTGTCAGCGTACTTATAGCCTTCTTTGCTGTATCAGTAGCTGGACTAATCCTAGGAGGCGTTCTCCTATTTGAAAGCTTCTACGTTCTGGCTGAATCGACATCTGCTTTTATACTGATTTTTGGTGGAGGTTTACTAGCTATTGGAGCTTCATCTTTAGTTCTGCTGGCAACGTCCTATGTAACACGTTTCTTTGGATTACTAGTCCTTCGACTTATCCAATGGATTCTTAATAGAGGAAAGAGAGGTGAAAGACATGCGTAAATGGACAAAAGGATTTCTTATCTTTGGTGTTGTTACCAGTATCATCGGTTTTTCCATGATGATCATCGGCATCCAAACAGACGGAGTCAGAAGCCTCCTTGCAATGTCTCAAAATCCAGTATTTGAAAGTCGAATGGAAGAACTCGTTTTTGATCAAGATATCGAAAACCTTAACATCTCACTGAAAGAACATTCGCTCGTCATTACGGAGTCAAACGATGATAAGATTCACCTTCAGTATCACCCGACCATCTCTGAAAAAGAAAATCTTCAACACTCTATCAAAGAGAAAAGTCTTGAAATAACTGATACCAAATCAACTACACGTCGCTCTATAGGTTCTAGTATCGAAGGTATCCTCTTTATCGCAAGCGGAATTTCTAGCCGCAATGATGAAGTTGTTCTCTCATTACCAAGAGAAAGAGAATTAAAAAATCTAACTGCCCAGGTAAACCATCGTATCCTTTCAATTGCCAATACAAAACTCAGCAATGCCAAGATTCTGTCAAATGGCTATCTTCTTCGTATCACTGATAGCGAGATTAAAAATAGCCAACTGATCACAACTGGAATTGTCAATGTATTTGAAACCAGTCTAACAGATAGTCGTATCCAAGCAGACCATCAACATATCACTGCAGACGATATCCAAGTGCACGGTAGAGTGGAATTCGAGGCAAGAAAAGATATCTCACTCGAGTTATCCCAAAAGGAACTTGAGCGAATCAATGTTGAGTTTTCTGCTGAACATGGTGATATCTATCGCTGGCATCGAGACAGACGTGACATACATACGGGAGGTAGTAAAGGTGAAGCATTAGCGAACCCTTACAAAACAGAAAAAAAAGATACGCAAGATCTCCTCGTCGCAAAATCGAATCAAAGTATCTATTACCCATAATAAGATCGCTTGCTTTCTTATAGAAATCATGAATAAAGACAACTAGTAGTTACTACTCAAAAATTAATCAAAAAAGGGAGGTCTATTATGACTCAAGAATGGTTTGAAAGTGCTGATTTCGAAAAAACAGCCAACAATGATAAAAAAGATAGCCCATCCGACTCAGTTCTCCTTGAAGAAGATACAGAGACAAGAGAAGAGGCGCCAGTAGTTGAGGAAAATCCTCAAGCCAACCCAGAAGATAAGGAAACTAGTGAGGAAACTGTAGAGACTGAAGAGCTCGCTGAAAAATTAGAAAAGATAGACGAGTCAGAAGAACCTGTTAAAGAAGCTTCTCAGAAAAGTCAATCTTTGACTAGCAAGTCTTTGGAAAGCCCATTTTTACCAGATTCTGCATCTACAAAAACAGCAGTATTTGCAGTTTTCAAAGAAGAACTGGCTGATCTTTGGGTTTGGCTACAAGGAGCCCTTAAAGAACCGACAGCAAGCATTGATACAGATAAAAAACATAGTTATAATGCCTTTGCGCTACTGACTATCTTTTCTGCTCTTAGTTTCTTCTGTGCGATTTATCATATTAAGCATGACTACTACGGCCATATGGCGGCTATCAACTCTCATGCCATCGAGCAGTTCCCTTCACTGAATCTCTTTTCTATCTTCTCCATCTTGGTAGCGACAAGCTTATTCTTCTTTTCTATCCTTATGGGTGGATTCGTAGTTAAACGTTTTGTCAATCAGGACAATGACTGGACACTGGAAAAAGCCTTGCAAGAGTATAGCAGACTCTTCGCCCTTCCTATCCTGCTCACGGGTATTGCCAGTTTCTTTGCCTTCTTTAATAGTCTACGTTTTGCGGCTCTTCTTTGCCTCATTAGCATTGGTCTCGTACTTCTTGCCAACCTCTATACCATCTCAAGACCAAGTAAAGATAGCCAAACTGACTCCTTCTATCGCCTTCTCTTAGCATTTCTAGTTAACGGTGGTATCCTATTTCTCTTCTTCCTAGCAGAAATGACTCTGGTTTTTGAATATCTACGAATCCTAGCTTTTATGTAAGATAAAGGTAGCGAGATAGAAAGATATTAGCTTTAGAGGATCATTACTATAAAATTTTAAAAACAAAAAAAGCGAACAAGACAGAATTCTGATAATCAGAAAACTAATCTTGTCCGCTTTTTAACTTTATAGAAACTTTTGTCACAGATTCCTTATTTATCTATTTGCTAAAGCTTCAAAATCCTCTCCTGAAACTGGTCCTACCACTATTTGGTTGGCATCCAAATCCTGACAAAGTTCCTTTGGAAGAGCTTCTAAGAAGGTTTGATAATCCAGTCTAGCTACTGCTTCATAATCTTCTAGTTTTGAGCCATCCCCAGAGATTTTTACCAAATCAATCTCCCAAACAAGTTCCTTGCCTACCAATTGCTCAACATAAGGAGCTGGAATCACCGGTTCTTTTGGCAAAATAGTCTTTACTCCTTGAGCCAGGTGGTAGATTCCATGAACCTTACCCTCACTATCTGGGTAGAATTTAGCACTTGCAGGGTAAGCATCTGACCCTTGAACCCTCTTAACTAGCTCTTCAAAACGTGCCAATCCATCTTCTTCTAGGAAACTTTCTAAATCCTTCTTATCAAAGTAAATAGTTGATAGAATTCCTTGGCAAAAGGCCAAACGAGTATCCTTGTCAGCTAAATAGTTTTTAACAGTTTCTTGGAAATAAAGATTCAAGTCGAAGTCCTCAATACCTTCAACTGCTTCTCCTATCTTACTAGAAAATGCTCGCAAAAAATCTTCTACAATTTCCCAGTCAGCTCTTGTGATAAAATCAGGAATAACAACTTGATAGCCTTTCTTGCTATCTTCATAGCTAACTTTAAAGAGAAATTGAGACTTGCCTATGATTCCACACTCGATATACTCAAGGCGATTGAGGGATTGACGAAGATAGACAGCATCATAACTATGTGACTCTAAGCCATCTACTAGGGCCAAGACTGACTTAGCTGTTAAAATCTCCTGTTGTCCTAAAATACTTTGTTTATTTGGAATAAAAAATGTTTTCACCATAAATGGCCTCATTTGAAATCGTTTACATATAGTATACACCATTTTCCTGAAAGATGCAGAAACAAATTTAAGATTTTTTGGTCAAAAGCATAGAAAAACAGCCCGTCAGGACTGTTGATACTATTATACGACTTCAGAATGATCTAGATTCTCACCAATCGCTGCTAAACGCTCGATAACTTGATCTTGCGTTAATTCATGTTCCAAAACATAGCGATTACGTGGGTGAACACGGCACTCGTGTGAGCAACCACGGAGATATTTATCTTCGTTGTCTTCTGATGCCAAGATACGACGGTTACAGAAGGGATTTCCACAGTTAACATAACGTTCACATGGTGTTCCGTCAAACCAGTCTTTCCCTACGATGGTTGGGTTAACATGGTTAACATCGACTGCGATACGCTCGTCAAAGACATACATTTTCCCATCCCAAAGTTCCCCTTGAACTTCTGGATCTTTACCATAAGTGGCGATTCCTCCATGCAATTGACCGACATCTTTGTAGCCTTCACGAACCATCCAACCAGAGAATTTCTCACAGCGGACTCCACCAGTACAGTAAACTACGACGCGCTTGTCCATGAACTTTTCCTTGTTATCACGGACCCATTGTGGCAATTCACGGAAGTTGCGGATATCTGGACGAATAGCCCCACGGAAGTGACCAAGATCGTACTCGTAGTCATTCCGAGTATCAAGGACAACTGTATCTTCATCAAGAAGAGCTTCTTTAAATTCTTTTGGAGACAAGTAAGCACCCGTTGTCTCAAGTGGATCGATGTCGTTGTCAAAGTCGTTGTCTTCCAAACCAAGGTGGACAATCTCTTTCTTGTAGCGAACAAACATCTTCTTGAAGGCTTGTTCACTTTCTTCGTCAATCTTGAACCAGAGGTCTTCCATACCTGGAAGGCTGTGAACATAGTCCATGTATTTTTGCGTGGCCTCATAGTCACCAGAAACAGTTCCATTGATCCCTTCGTCAGCGACTAGGATACGACCTTTGAGGCCGATTGACTTACAGAAAGCCAAGTGGTCTGCAGCAAATTGTTCCGCGTTTTCGATGGGAACATATTTATAGTAAAGTAAAACTCGAATATCTTTTGACATGTGCTTCTCTTTTCTAAGATTAAATTATCAGAATTTTTCATTCAACTATTCCAGTATACTCTCCCAAGAAAGCGAATGCAATTTATTTGACCGAAAATTGAAAACAAGACCATTTTCAGATCTTGTTTCAACTAAATATTCGGTGAAGAAAAGTTAACAAAAATGGCAAGGTTGCTACAATATTATTAATCACATGGACTGCATAGCCAGGATAGATACTCTTGGTATAACGAGTTAATCCAGCACAACATACTCCAAATGTCGAAAAAACAAGAATATCTAAGAAATTTGGAAAGCTAGAAAAGTGAGGAAGAGCAAACAAAACCGAAGGAAGAATCAGGTCAAGTCCAAGCTTCGAATCTTTAAAGAAGGCGTGTTGGAACAAACCCCTATAAATCAACTCTTCCATCAGAGGGCCTAGGAAAAATAAAGTCAGGTAGATACCCAATTCAGCAAAATTTGTCTCACTATAGCCGATTAGTACAGCCCAGCCTTCAGAGGTTGACTGTACATGTTTTGCCGTTTGAAAATTAAAAGATATGCAAAGTACAGTTACGAAAACCGTCAAAACTGTGTACCATAGCCATTTTTTCTTTGGAATAACAAAAAGGTAGCCATGTCCTGTCTTGACTAAAATCCATATCATGAGGCCAATAAAGACAAGACTAATAAGATTTTTAATCCAGAAAAAATTCCCAATCTGAGAAGAAAATTGCCAGTAATTTTGGACCACAAGTGTTAGCTGAGAGAGTCCATATACGAAAAATAAGTAAGATAAGATTGCACTGATTTTAAAGAGTAGATGGTATTTTTTCATATGTCGGTGTCCAACGTTATATGTAAGAGTAAATATCTGATTTTAAATACAGATAATTATATGTAAACACTTTAAAAAGAATCACCACCTCGTCTGGAAAAACCAGACAAGGCAGTGATCGCTCTTTTTAGGAATGAATACACGAAATCAATTGTTCTTGCGATTATTTGCTTTTCAAGAATTCGTCGTATTGTTTTTGCATTTCATCCAATACTTTTTGGTAAGCACCTTCAGATTTCAATTTTTCCATCAATTCTGGAATAGCTTTTTCTGGGTCTACAGTACCAGTGTTGATAGCTGTATCGAATTGTTGCATAGTGTTAGTGATAGCTGAGATTTCAGATTTCACGTTGTCAGTGTTAAAGATGAATCCAAGCGCTGGAGATTCTTTTGCAGTTTCCAAGTCTTTCTTAGATTGTGCAATTTGTTCATCTGTAACGTTTTCGTTGATGTAAAGGATCCAGTTGTTACCAGTGTTCCATCCTGACATGTGAGTGTTTCCTTTGTATCCGTCAAGGACTTTAACACGGTTTTCTTTACCTGCAACTTTTTCCCAGTTCTTGCCTTCTGGACCGTAAACAAGGCCGTTCAAGAGTTCTGGATTAGTGTTCAAGAGATTCAACACTTCCATTGCTTTTTCTTTGTTCTTAGAGTTGTTTGAGATTACAAAGTTAGCAACTTGAGTTGTTTGGTTTTTCTTGATGAAGTTAGTAAATGGTTTGATTTGGATGTCTCTGTTAGCAACACGAGAAAGTAAGCTGCTACCGTAGTCAGCTGGTCCTACTGTCTCTTCACGAACAAACCAAGTATCTTGAGTAAGGTCATATGAAGTATCGCTAGTTGCTACGTCTTTTGGAATGTATCCTGCTTCATAGAATTTGTGAAGAGTCTTCAAGTGTTCTACGAAACGAGGAACTTCGTAACGGTTAACGATCTTAGTAGTATCGCCTGCAAGGTCGATGACAAATGGAAGCCCGTTTGCAACTGGGTAGTCAAAGTTTTCTGATGGGATAAAGTTTTTACCAACAGCGAATGGCATTACATCTGGAGCTTTTTCTTTGATTTGTTTCAATACTGGTTCAAGTGTTTCGTATGAAGTTACACCTGAGATATCGATTCCATATTTTTCAAGAAGTGGGCCGTTGAAAGCAAAGTTTTGTGAAGATGCAACGTTAGCCGCAACTGGAACTGAATAGATTTTACCGTTTACAGTGTTACCTTTGATGTAAGCTGGGTCAAGAGCTTTGTAAAGGTCAGCTCCTTCTTTCTTGTACAATTCTGTCAAGTCAGCATAAGCACCTTTTTGAGCGTTTACGACGTAGTTATCTGCAAATGCGATATCATAGTTTTCACCTGATGAAGTGATAACTGACATTTTCTTACCGTAGTCACCCCAACCAAGGTATTGGATATCCAATTTAGCGCCAACTTTTTCTCCGATGATCTTGTTTGCATTTTCTAGCAATTCATCCAAGTTATCTGGTTTGTCACCGATTTGGTACATTTTGATAACAGTCTTGTCACCTGATGCTGAGTCAGCAGCTTTTTGGCTGTTTCCTTTAAGGTTTCCACAAGCAGCAAGGCTAGCAGCTAAAGCTACAAGGCTAGCAGATGCAAAAGCATATTTTTTCCAGTTTTTCATTATAAAAACTCCTTTTTTTATTTTTAAAGTTATTAACAAGTTGAAATTGTTGATTTTCCTTAACTAGAAAAATCAGGGCTAGGGGAGAAACAAGGTTTCTCAGATTTCCTTATTCTTTAACACCACCGATGGTCAAACCTTTTACAAAGTAGCGTTGGAAGAATGGATAGAGAATCGCAATAGGTAGGGTTGCAACTACAACCATGGCCATACGAGGCCATACGACCTGTTTCCTTTGGTAGGGCAACTGCAAGTTGTCCTGACATACCAACTGACTTGGCAATGTAATCCATGTTGTTTTGGATTTGCATGAGCAAATATTGCAATGGATACAAGTTATCACTCTTGATGTAAAGAAGGGCGTTAAACCAGTCATTCCAGAATCCAAGCGCTGTCAATAGTGTAATCGTTGCGATACCTGGTAGTGAGAGCGGCAAGCAGATTTGGAAGAAGATACGAGCTTCACTAGCTCCATCGATACGAGCTGACTCGAGGATTGCTTCTGGGATGGTCTTCTTGAAGAAGGAACGCATCAACATGATGTTGAATGGCGATAGAAGCATCGGAACGATCAAGGCCCAAATAGTATCACCAAGGTGAAGCAATTGAGTCACTACGATATAGCCTGGTACCAAACCAGCATTGAACAACATACTGAGAAGAGCGAAGATTGTAAAGAATTTACGATACTTAAATGTTGAACGTGAGATGGCATAGGCGTAAGTTGTTGTGATAAAGACGTTTGTCAATGTCCCAACTACTGTTACAAATACTGAAACAAAGAGCGCTTGTAAAATCTTATCTTTGAACTGAGTTAAAAACTCAAAACCATCTAATCCAAATTGTGATGGGAAGAAGCTATATCCATGTTGAATGATACTCTTCTCATTTGTAATTGAGATAATGATAACAAAGATGAAAGGCAAGATACAAGAGAAGGCTAGCAAACCAGATATGATACTAAAGAAGATATCTGCTTTCTTGCTGAAGGAGTGTATGCCAACATTATCAATTTTTGCTTTTTGAACTTTTTTTGCCATATGCTCCTCCTTTCTAGAATAGGGCTGAGTTAGGATCTACACGTCGTGCTAGTAAGTTTGATAGGATAACCAAAATCAAACCAACGACTGACTGGTAGAGACCTGCTGCTGAAGCCATACCGATATCTGCTGTCTGAGTCAAACCGTTAAAGACATAGACGTCTAATACGTTTGTTACACTATAGAGCTGACCAGCATTGTGAGGGATTTGGTAGAAGAGACCGAAGTCTGCACGGAAGATGTTTCCGACTGCAAGGATGGTCAATACTGTCACAAGTGGTGTTAACTGAGGGATGGTTACATTGCGGATACGTTGCCATTTGCTAGCACCGTCCACTGTTGCTGCTTCGTAGTAGGTTGAATCGATACCCATGATTGTTGCATAGTACATAACACTACTGTATCCAAAGCCTTTCCAAATACCTAGGAAAAGGAGAAGATAAGGCCAGATACTGATGTCAGCGTATAAGTTAATCCCCTTCATGCCAAGAGCTTCCAAGGTGTGGTTGATGACCCCTTTATCGATGTTTAGGAAAGCATCTGTAAATAAACTGATGATAACCCAAGATAAGAAGTAAGGGAACAACATAGATGTTTGGTAGATTTTAACCATTTGCTTAGAGCGAAGTTCACTAAGGATAATGGCAATACCAACCGATACAATCAAACCGATAAAGATGAAGCCAAGGTTGTAAAGAACAGTATTTCGAGTGATAACAAAGGCATCTTTTGAACTAAACAAGAACTTGAAGTTGTCTAATCCGACCCATTTACTATTTATAATACTGTGGACAAACCCTTCGCCAGTCATTCGGTAATCTTTGAAGGCAACCACATTTCCAAATACCGGGATGTAGAAGAATAAGATCAACCAAAGTGTACCTGGTAGAACCATTAAGAGAAAAATCCAGTTATCTCTCAAGGTTTTTGAAAACTTGTTCATAATTTCCTCCCTTTTTATTTTTCTAAAACTTAATAATCTCACAATTTTTTAGATTTGATAACGTTTACAATAAGAGTATACTCTTATTTTAAGGATAGTTTAAACTACTAATTATAGAAAAAACTCCACAAATTATTTTATGTGGAGAACTTTTTTATATAAGAAGGATGTTTCACGAGAAACGCCTTACTTGCAAGAGGAGTTGCCCATCTCTACTAATTGAAAACTCCTTCCAATATCGGTTGGTGAAATTCAACAAAATGAATCTGGGCATCTATAATAGTACCTGCTTCGTTTTGATTAATCTCTGGTTGCCCCTCAGTATGTAAAATAGTAGGGCGACCATCCTTATAGCCAAAGAGAATCACTTCTGTCCCTACTTCATTCACATAACAGGCCAAGATTTCAAATCGTTTTTCTCCAAGACCAGCAGTATAGCCATGCCATTTAAAAGTATATTTGACTCCATCGACTTGCCCAAATTGCATAATCTGATCCGGAACTGCAAGCACATAATAGCGACCATATGTTGCTAGGCTAGCCGACTTATATCTTTCACCACTACTATCCGAGTAGGATTCCATGACTATTTTTATCTTGTCTATTAGAGCACTATAGTCTGTATCTGGCTCATTCTCTCTAGTGACACTTGTTTTTAATAGAAATTCCTTAAAGCCTTGTGCTAAATCTGTGTTTTCAGTCTCTTCAAAGTTTGCAGCACTGATAGTTTCTAACGTCTTATCGGCATGTAAGACCTGTGCTTGCCCATCTTTCAGTGTAAATAAGTAGAAATGTTTGTCCTGATTGTCATAGTAGGCATCCAAAACCAAGTAATCATAGGCATTGTCACTGGATACCCCGAAAATATTCCATATGACTCTTTTCTGAGAAACAGTCGTTGTTTCTAATTTTTTGATGAATTCATTTTTTTGGTCAAAGTTTCTATGCTCTAGTCTATAATAGGACTGTCCCATAGAAGCAGCCCAGCTTGCAAACTCTTCCTGCCACTTTTCAGTCTTGTATTGGATTAGCTTCTGAAAATCCGAGTAGTTCTTCATAATCAAGGCTTGGTCAGTCGGATTAGATTGCTGGAGTTCTTCCATAGCTACAACGGTAGCAGACACGGGTGATTGAACACTTGTATCTTTGGCTTCTTTTTCGTGCGCAAGAGCCTTTTGATAGGAATCCGCTAGGTAATGAAAATAGTTGGTTACTTCCTTGGTTTGTTGCTCTCTTGATGTTGACTGACTAGTTACGCTATCTTCTGTCGCCTTGTGGCAAGCAGATAAAACTAGCACACTCGCACCTAGGACTAGTAGTAGCTTTTTCATGATCAAACCTCCAAACTATCCTTATACTCAATGAAAATCAAAGAGCAAACTAGGAAGCTAGCCGCAGGCTGTACTTGAGTACGGTAAGGCGACGCTGACGTGGTTTGAATTTGATTTTAGAAGAGTATTATACCTTCATTATACTCCTTCCCAACCTCCAAATCAAAAAACATCTCCATTTATTTAAAAGGAGATGTTTGGCTATTTGTGATAAATTTCTAGGTTGTATAAATGGTCGAAGCTGTCGCAATAGTATGCCACTGGTTGGCTGTCGTTGCTGCGAAGTCCTTGTCTGCGTAGAAGTCAGTAAATGGAAGAATCTCTACTTCTAGTTCGTCAATACGAGAGATTTCGCCTGCCAGGTAGTTTTCAATGCGACTTTCTGCTCGCTTGATCCGCTGCAAGAGTCCGCCCATACGGATATCGACCGTATCTAAGCCAAAGACCTTGTTTTCTTTCAACCATTGTTGGCTAAAGAGGGCATGGAAGTTTTCAATCTCACTTCTGAGTTCTGGCAGTTCTTCTCTAGCGATTTGTTGCAAGCTTTCTTTATCATCCACTTGATAAGCCTCACGAATGCGTCGCCCCACATCAACCTTGCTACTTAAAATAGCATTCAACTGGGCCTGAGTTTCGAAAAGATAAGCGTAGACTCCAGCTTTATCTTTAATGTCAGAAAGAGTCTCAGCTGCCTGGGCAAAGTGAGGCTTGTCCTGTTCAGGTGTCATGTGCTTATCAAGGATTGGACAGAGAACATCCTGATAAAAGACATAGCGATTGGGGTTGATTCCGCTGAGATTATCTGGTAGATCTGGTAAGAGGTTGGCAAGGTCAAGCTGCATAAAGTCCTCAACAGATAGACCTGTATTGGTCTTGAAGTGAGCAGATAAACGCTCTAAATCATTTCGATAGCTGAGTTCTGCCCAGATTTGCAAGCTTGGTAGAATAGAGAACTGAGCTGTTTCACCACCATTGTCCCCCCATCCAGTCACGATGACTTCTTTGATCTGATTAGCACGGCAGGCTTTGTTTGCTTCGATAGCGATGAGACGACTGAAATGGTTGTGTGGTGTGAAACCAATCCACTTCCAAGCACCACCTGCAAAGGCAATATCCTGGCTAATCTTGTGGTGGTTACCGAAGTTACGGTTGTATTTTTCTTCGCTATCCTGATAATAATCCCAGTAAACCAAGGTCACACGGTCTTTGAGACGGTCTAAGTAAACACGAGTTTCTTCTGGAATTTCGACATCACGGTCGTACTGGCCATCTGCTGACATGAGTTTGAAGAACATATCGCTCCACATCTGGCAGTGGAAACCATACTTGTCTGCAATATCCAGCACGCGCTCCAAATGTTGACACATGAGGAGGCTACGGTCCACAACACCGTTTAAGATGAGGTAGCGTCCCAAACCAACCAAGTGGGCTTCGTCCATGCCGATATTGACCTTGCGTGTTTGTAGCTTAGACAAAGTCGCAAACATTCCGTCAATCAAATCATAAACCTTTTCTTCACCGATGAGGAGAATGTCCTCTACATCACGGAGTTGTTGAACTTCTTTGACGCCCCATTTGACAAAGGCTGACAAGTGAGCCAAGGTCTGAATACAAGGTACAAAAGTCATGTCAAACTGCTGGGCATAGGCTTCGATTTCCTGTAATTCTTCAGCTGAGTATGCTCCACGGAAATAGCCAAAATAAGGTTGCCCTTCAATCTGATAGGTGTCTTCCATGTAGAGCTCAAAGGTTGAATAACCCATCAGAGCTAAGACTTCAATTATCTGTTTGGCAGATGCAACATTTAGAACTGCATTACGGGAACAATCCGCCATGTAGGCTAAATCTTCATAAGCCACTTGCTCCTCAATCTCTACCTTATCACCTTCTACCAAAGCTGTTGCGAGAACAGACAAGGCGCGATAGAGTTGGTGAGGTTTGCGATAAGTCAATTGATAGCTTCCGCCCTCACCCTTGATAGAAATAGAAGATTGATCAGACTGGGTGACTGCCACTTCTACATCTGGTAGAGAAATGTGCTTTTGAAGTAAGTCTATAGCTTGCTGTTGTTTAGTGCTAATTCCGGTAAAATTTACCATTGCTTTTCCTCCTGTAACCAGTTGACAAGGGCACCGTAGAGATTGGCATCTGCCTGATAGGTGCAGGCTTGGATCACTGGCGCAATTGTATACTCTTCATATCTTTCCACAAAGACGTCTACCGCTTTTTGCACCCCTTTGATAAAATCTGGGTTCTGACTGATAGAGCCACCTAGGCTAATGACATCTGGGTCGATTAGATATTGGATATTGAGTAATCCTTGAGCTAGGTTACGATTCATACGCTCAATGGCTTCTTGGCAAAGGGCATTGCCTGCTGCAGCCTCTTGGTAAACCTTACGGCCATCCCAGTCTGACTGACCTGATTTTTCAATCACATAACGAACCATGTTTCCTGTAGAAGCTAGTTGTGACCAGTTATTGAGTTTTTCTGCTGGTTCGATAGTTGTCATGTAGCCAAACTCACCGCCCAAGCCATGGCGACCACGGTGAATTTTGCCATTGATAATCATAGCACCGCCAATCCCTGTGCCAATGACAACACAGGCTGCATTTTCAATCTCAGGATGAGCTAGCAGTTCACTAAGTCCAACACAGTTAGCATCATTTTCTAGATGGACAGGTAGCTGGTGATGAGAAAGGGCCTGGTACCATGAAAAACCATGGATATAAGGAATGGCACTAATCCCCTCGATCACTCCTGTTTCTTGATTGACCGCTCCTGGAACACTCATAGCAATCCCACGATAGTCCTGTTCTGACAAGCGTTGGTCCAACCAAGCCAATAAATCTTCTAGAGTTTCTGGAGTTGGGGTGCTGGTCTTATCTAAAATCTTTCCATCAGGAGTTAGACTAGCAAACTTAATACCAGTCCCTCCGATATCAATCGTTGCAATGGTCATTGCTTTCACCTGCAAAAGGAGCGAATCAGCAGTTGGTTCTTACTTTTTCGCTCCTCCTTTCTGTTTATGTTTTATTTTTGAAATTAAATTTCTTCTTTTTGAATGAATTCTGTACGAATTTCCTGTGGTGCCAATAGTCTTGAATGGACTGGGTATGGGCGTTCCAACAAGTCAAGAATGGTTTGTTGTTTTTCAGACACACGGATATTTTCTTGACTCATGTTGTAGTAACGAAGGACATAACCTTCTTCATTCTCAGCCACCTTAAAGGCTGTTGGGCAGACTTGTGGCAAGTTCAGTGCTGGATGGTTAAAGAGGCTACCCGTTGCTGCAACGCTACCCTCTTGTTTTGCAACTTGAAGAGCTGTAAATGGCACCTGGAAGGCTTTGGCACGACGGAAAGCTGAGAAGCGTTCCCCTGCTTGGTGACATTCTACTGCAAACTCAACTTCGATAGCTCGCAAGCACTGGGCTTCTGGCGTTGGGAAATAGCCCCAGTCACCGAGTTCGCCTGAAGCACGAAGAAGGGTTACAGCCATGGTGTCATCTCCAAGAATTTCATACTCGTGCAATCCTTTATTGGATACTGTCACTCCTTTAACATCATCATACAAGCTGACAAAGGCTTGTTGGTGTTGTGGATTTTCAGGATTTTCCCAAGAAGCTGCCGGTTTATTTGGTCTTGTCACAACTTCATAGATGCTTTCAGAATCATTGCTTGGACGAGTGTTATGAGTTTTCACCAAGAGACGGATGCGGTGGTCTTTGGCTGTATTAGTAAAGCGAGTCTTGAAGCGAATCTGTGGATTGTCCACAAAGACAGTCATTTCTGTTTCAAGAGGAATAGTTGTCAAATCTTCTGAACGACCTGCATCTCGTTTCATGAACTCGATGATACCTCTTTGTTCAGCATCCAATTTTTCATCTGCGCTAACTGGAATAGTCAAGTCATGTTTGAGCAATACCTTAGCATAGCGAGCATTGTTTTCTAGGACATCGTATCCCTTCAATTGAGCATAGATTGGCTCAGTTCCTTTTGGTTGGAAGTAAATATACTCGTTTCCGACATCTCCTCGATCCTCGAAGCGAATAAAGTCTTCGTAAGCTTCGTTTGTAGTCTTGTCATAGACTGTGATTCCTTGGTCTACACTGACAGTTACGAATGGGGTATCAATGACTCCGTTTTGGTAAATACCATCACGGTAATCTACTTGACCCTCGACCAATTGGAAGCTTGCCCAAGAAAGCGGTGCAAGGTGGACTGGGACTGTCACGCGCACTTGGCGTGCAATATATGGTTGGCGGAATTTATCCTTAGGCAAAGTATAGCCAAAACTTGCTCCCAAGTCTTCAACCTTGGCTTCAAGGATATGGCCATCCAAATCTTCAACATGGTAATCTGGCAAGATCACGGCTGCCATCTTCTTGTAACCTTCAGTCGGATGCAATTCTTTGAAATCACAAGTCACAACATCCACTACAACACTAACTGTATCAACCTTGTCATGTAAAGCTGTGTTGACAACGGTAAAGAGGTGGTCGCTTTGCGCATTTTGAGTAGCTAGCTTGCTCTTCCACTCGTTGAGAAGGTTAGTCTTAACAAAATTCCCGACTTGATTAACCTTTGCAAAACGAGTTTCCATTTCACGGTGAACTTCATCAATACTACAACCACAGATACTATCGTGCGGTGCATTTTGCAGAAGTACTTTCCAAGCATAGGTCAATTGATCCTTGTGGTTGTGTCCACCAGTGATAATGGTTAATGGTTCCACGACCTGCTCTAACAAGTTGCTATTTTCTTGGAAGGCTTGTTTGAGGTAAATACGGGAAGAAGATGTGTTAGCAAGAGTATACCAACCATCCGTTTCCTGACTGGTCAACTCACCTGTAACCGTTGATAGGTGTTCAGGAAGTGCACTTTCCACTGCTTGGACATATTCATCAAAAGAACTGTGAATAAAGGTCACGTCTGGGAAAAGTTCGTTGGCCACACGAATCGCTTCACTAATATTTCTCTGTACAGGCTGGTGGTCACAACCGTTCATCATCAACCATTGGTTGGTAGATGCATAGTCACGGACGTCTGCCAATTTTTGTTTCCAGAAGGTCAAGGCTTCGTCTCTATCCACTGGAATTTCATTCCCGTTACTGTACCAGTTAGCAAAAAGAATGCCGAGTACACGGCTACCATCAGCCCCTTGCCAGTACATCTCAGAAAATTGAGAGGTAAACTGTTCATCTTCAAGGACTTGATTGTCAAATCCGATTGGCTTGACACCGCGACCAAAGGCTGCTACGTGAATACCTGATTTTTGAAGGATTTGAGGAGCCTGCCCCATATTTCCAAAGGTGTCTGGGAAGTAACCAATTTGAGTAGATTTGCCCCATTTAGCACATTCCGCTTGTCCAATCAAGGTATTGCGGACGTTAGCTTCACTGGAAATCAAGTAATCATCCTGCAAGATATAGAAGGGCCCAATCTTCAATTTGCCTTCGTCGATATAACGCTGCACCTTGTCACGGTTTTCAGGGCGAATTTCTAAATAGTCATCGAGGACAATGGTCTGTCCATCTAGGTGGAAGCTCTTGAACTCAGGATCATTTTCAAAAAGATCAAAAAGATTGTCAAAAAGTTCCACCAATTGCATACGGTGACTTTCAAAAGGTAGATACCACTCACGATCCCAGTGACTGTGAGAGATGATATGTACAACAACATTTTCCATGAGTAAAACCTCATTCTAACTTAAATTTAAAAGTATATTTGTGATTCTTTGCAAGAACCAGTGAAGCTAAAGCGTGCTCCTTATACTCAATGAAAATCAAAGAGCAAACTAGGAAGCTAGCCGCAGGCTGTACTTGAGTACGGCAAGGGGACGCTGACGTGGTTTGAATTTGATTTTCGAAGAGTATTAGCGGATATCCAGGTAATCCAAGACTAATTCGCAGAACATCATGTTGGCCCATGAGAACCATTCGCGTGAGTAGAGTGTCGGATCGTCTACGTGAAAGCTTTCGTGCATAACACCTGTTCCGCCATCACAGGCAACTAGTTGGTCTAGCAAGTATTTTTTCTCAGCTTTATCTGTAGCTGTTAAGCCTTGAATTGATAGGGCAATCGGCCAGATATAACGATAGAAGGTATGAGAGCTTCCAAGTCCGCTAGCGTATTCTCCTTGGTAGAAGTAGGGATTTTCAGGGCTGAGAATGGTGCGACGAGTGGCTTGATAGACCTCATCGTTCACATCACAATAACCAAGATATGGAGCAGCTAACAAACTTGGTACGTTAGGGTCGTCCATGATGCTAGCATTTCCTAAACCGTCTACTTCAAAGGCATAGATCTTCTCGCCCTTGCTATTAGTCGTGTAGGCGTAATTTTCAATCCCTTCTTGGATTTCAGCTTGCAGACGTTTAGCGTCAGAAATGATACTCTCGCTATCAGCTAGATTCAATTCTGCAAAGATTTCCTGGACATAACCCAAGACAACCACTGCAAACATATTCGACGGAATCAAGTAGCTATACTGACAGCAGTCATCACTTGGACGAAAGGCTGACCAGGTCATTCCTGTAACGGCAAAGTCAGGACCAAAGCCGTCATTTACCAAGGTATCTTCCTTACGGTCGGTATCACGAACAAAGCGATATGGTGAGTTCTTGTGGTCTTGTTCCACCGTCCAGAGATGGAGAATCTCCTTAGTCGCCGTAACAAAAGTTCCATCAAACTGGCTAGTCTCACCAGTTTCTTTCCAAAGAAGGTAAGCCAACTGCAATGGGTAGCAAAGCGAATCCACTTCATACTTGCGCTCCCAAATCCAGCCATTCAAGTCTGTATGGTCTGTCTCATGGTGGCCTTTCCAGTTCTCCTCAATATTGAAAGAGTTGGCATAGGGATCTTTGAGAATCAAAGTCATCTGACGTTTAACCAAACCAGCAATGGTCTGACGCAAACGAGGATCTCTTTTAGCCACATGGAGGTATGGTCTCAGCTGAGCAGTCGAGTCCCGAAGCCACATAGCAGGGATATCTCCAGTCAGTACAAAAGTTGAGCCGTCTTCTAAGATCTCAACTGTATTGTCCAAGGTGTCTGTATAGCAACGTTCAAAGACATCAACCCACTCAGGATGATCTTTAGCACGCTTTGCTACCTCATCTAGCCACTCTCTGACAATTTCTTTTGAATAAACCATAAACTATTTTGCCTCTTTCAAACAAATTTTCATTTTCAGTATATAGCTTTTAGTCCAGAAAATATATACACAAATGTTAGTCATTATTCTACAAAATTGTTATATTTTGAAGTCGCTTTCTAAAAGTCTCCTTTTTCTGATATAATGTAGAAAACTACTGAAGGAACTACTATGAAACCTATACTTGAAACCATTGATACGCGTTTTGGAACAGCCAGTAAACATGCTTTTTCACGAGGAAACACCCTACCTTACACGGGCGTACCTTTTGGGATGAATTACTTTGTGCCCCAGACCAGTGACCAGGAGGGCTCTTGTTTTTTTGATCCTCATCTTCCTATCTTTCAGGGTATTCGACTAACCCACCAGCCTAGTCCCTGGATTGGTGACTACTCTTGGCTACTTCTAACTCCAGTCACAGGAGATATTATCGGGGATACCCTCTACCATCGCCAATCCTCTTATAATCTAGAGCGTGCTATTTTCAATCCCCATTATCTCCGAATTTTTTCTGAGCGTTATCAGATTGAAACTCAACTCACACCTACTTGCTATGGGGCTTCTATTCAACTAAGACAGATACAAGGCAAGAAGCTCTCACTCTATCTGCATGCAACTGATGATTTATCATTAGAGCAAGTAGATGAGCGTACTGTCAGCCTTGGTCAAAGCGGATTAACCGAAACCAACAAAAGTCCCCTCGTCATGTTTACTGCTCTCGCATTCTCTACGGATATTCTATCTATCAATCAAGTGGGGCAAGACTGGCGTATCGACTTGGCTGGAGCAGAAGCTCTAGTTCAACTAGCCACTTCTTTTATTTCTAAAGAACAGGCCCTCTTTAATCTGCCTATAAAAGACTTTGAAGAAACGAAAACAGAGGCTAAAGAAAGTTGGGAAAACCTTCTAGGTCGTTTTGATGTCGTAGAAACCGGCCCTGTAGACCAAACATTTTTTGATTACTGTCTATATAGACTCTTTCTTTTCCCACAAACCTTCTATGAGGTAAATGAGCAAGGCGAGAATATTCATATAGACCTTGCTTCAGGGACTATCAAACCAGGTCTTCTCTTTACCAATAATGGTTTCTGGGATACCTTCCGCACTTCATTCCCACTCTTTGCCTTGATTATTCCAGAATACTATCGTCAGTTCCTTGAAGGCTTCCTCAATAGCTACCGCGACACTGGATATCTTCCTAAGTGGCTTGCCCCTGATGAAAGAGGAATGATGCCTGGCACTTTGATTGATGGTCTTATTGCAGATAGCGCCTGCAAAAACATGGCACCTGAGCTTGAGGAAGAATTTCTCAAAGCCATGATCAAAACTGCGACCAATGCAGATCCAAAAGCTATCAATGGACGACACGGCCTGGCCCAATACCAAAAGCTAGGATACCTATCCACGGACTTCCATGAAAGTGTCAGTCATACACTGGACTATGCTTACAGTGATTTTTGCATCTCTACCTGCGCAGCAAAATTAGGTCAAGAAGAGCTGGCACAAGCCTATGCTCAATATGCTAAGAATTATCAAAACCTATTTGACCCTGAGACAGGCTATATGAGGGCGCGTGATGTAGATGGCTACTTCCGTCCTGACTTTTCTCCATATAGTTGGGGGCGAGATTACGCCGAATGTTCAGCTATTCAAGCCAGTCTAGGTGTCTTACATGACATTTCTGGACTTAGCCAACTAATGGGTGGAAAGGAAGCCTTTAGTAACTATCTTTTAAAAACTTGTCAAAGTCTCCCTCTCTTTGAAACGACAGGCTATGGATATGAAATTCATGAGATGAGCGAAATGGCAACAGCGCCATTTGGGCAACTAGCCATTTCAAACCAACCAAGCTTTCACATCCCTTATCTCTTCCGCTATAGCAATTATCCTCAATACACCAGTCTCTTAATCAAGACTCTCCGTCAAAAAGCCTTTCGAGCTGGCTGGGATGCTTATCCAGGAGATGAGGATAACGGTAGTCTATCTGCTTGGTATGTCTGGTCTGCCCTTGGACTTTACCCGACCTGCCCAGGAAAAGCAAGCTATGACCTTGGGATTCCACTCTTTGATCACCTTCGTATCTATCTGACAGAAAGAAACAAGTGGTTGGATATTCGTACACAACAAAATCATGAACACTTCCACTTTGTACAAGACTGTCATCTTGACGGAAAAGAAGTTCAGAGTATTAGTCACCAGGATTTGCTAGATGCTCAAACTCTCAACTTTACCCTCAGCTGGTTACCAAATCACTAATCGATCAAATCCCTTTGCCATGTACAAGGGGATTTTCTGATTTATAGTAAATCTTCCACAAAGTTATCCACAGATTGTGCATAACTTTCAATCAACTTTCAAATCAATTTCATGTACTTCCAAACGATTTCTCTCAACCATTTTTTTGACATTCTAAAGTAAAACACCCTCAATAGACTGTTCTATCAGTCTTTATAACCGACTAGCTTAGTACCCAACTCATACATTCTATCTCTTTTTTCTAAACTAACATTTGGAAAATAATTTTTTATTTCACAAAGTTATCCACAGATTGTGTATAACTTTTACTCAAGTACAAACTCCATCTGATAAATTCCCTCCTACATTTTTTATAGTAAATTTCAAATTTTGTTAGGCGCTTTCAAAAAATCATGATATACTGAAATTATAAGAAAAGGAGACATTATGAAAAAAGATCAACACCAACTTAATTGGCTGATGGTTTCTCTTATTGCTTTCAACATGGTTTGGGGGCTCGGAAACGTCGTCAACAACTATTCTCAACAGGGGATTTCAGTAGTCGTATCTTGGGTTTTAATCCTCGCACTCTATTTTATCCCATACTCCCTCATCGTTGGACAACTAGGTTCTACCTTTAAGGAAAGCGGAAGCGGTGTTAGTGACTGGGTTGAAAAAACATCAACCAAACGTCTAGCCTACTTTGCTGCTTGGACCTACTGGGTTGTGCATATCCCTTATCTTGCACAAAAACCTCAAGGAATCCTGATTCCGCTTGGATGGGCCTTGCAGGGTAACGGACAATTTCTAAAACAAATCGACATCCACTGGATCGTTATTCTCTGCTTACTAATCTTTGGACTTTTCCTCTACCTTTCTACAAAAGGATTGACAACACTGAAAGTCATCGGTAGCTTGGCAGGAAGTGCCATGTTGATTATGTCTTTACTCTTTGTACTTTTGGCTGTCGGTCTGCCTTTCATTAAGCCAGACATCCAGTTTGCGACACCGCACATGGATCAACTGAGTACTTACATTCCAAACTTTGATTTCTCTTATTTTACAACAATCTCACTATTGGTCTTTGCAGTTGGTGGTTGTGAAAAAATTTCCCCATATGTGAATCAAACTCGCAACCCTGAAAAAGAATTTCCAAAAGGTATGATTGTGATGGCCATCATGGTGGGGCTATCTGCTATCCTCGGATCAGTTGCCATGGGAATGCTATTTGATGGTAATAACATCCCTGAAGACCTCATGCGTAATGGTGCTTATCAAGCCTTCCAAATGTTAGGAAATTCTTGGGGAGTTGGAAACCTATTTGTCGTGATTTACGCTCTTACAAATATGGTCGGACAAATAGCGGCACTTGCCTTCTCTATTGACGCACCATTGCAAATCCTTCTCAATAACGCTGATGAAAACTACATCCCAAGCTGGCTTCGCAAACGTACTGAAAAAGGTGTCCTCATTAACGGTTACCTCCTTACAGGTGTCCTCGTTAGCCTCATCATCATCCTTCCAATTTTTGGTATTCAGGAAATTGATGGACTTGTAAAATGGATGACCAACCTCAATTCTATCGTAATGCCAATGCGTTATCTCTGGGTATTCCTTGCCTATATGATGCTCAACCGTGCTTGGAAAACATACAAAAATGCGGAATACAAGTTTGTGAACAATCCTAAACTTGGCTTTGTTATCGGTACTTGGTGCTTTCTCTTTACTGCCTTTGCTTGTATCCTTGGTATGGTTCCAAAAATTAACTACGCTGAGAATCCAACGGCTTGGCAATTCTCGCTTCTTACAAACATCTTGACCCCAATTATTCTGATTGGTTTAGGTGTTATTCTACCAATCCTTGCAAAAAAAGAACAAAAGAAACAAATCAAATAAATTCTACTATTAGCTAGATAGTTTCACTTTTGTCTTTTCCCGAAAGAAAAATCCCTTTGAACAGTAGCGTTCAAGGGGATTTCTTTTTGTCTAATAGTCTATTTTTTATTTGGCTTCATACCAAGTCACGCCTTCATTTTCATCAGCAATGAGGGGCACACTTAGTTGAATAGCTTCTTCCATGGTTTGTTTGACGAGTTTTTTTATGGCAGCTAATTCTGACTTAGGCACTTCAAGAACAATTTCATCGTGTACTTGTAGAAGCATCTTAGTCTGATAACCACCCTCTACCAATGCTTTATCTAGTTGAATCATAGCGATTTTGAGAATATCTGCAGCCGAACCTTGGATAGGGGAGTTGATAGCTGTACGTTCTGCAAAACCACGAATGTTAAAGTTACGCGAATTGATATCTGGCAACTTACGACGACGTTTGAAGAGAGTTTCTACATAACCCTTATCACGCGCCTCACGTACCACTTCATCCATGTAGTTTTTGATCCCTGGGAAGCGTTCAAAGTAGGTATCAATGTAGGCCTTAGCCTCTTTACGACTGATACCTAGGTTATTGGATAAACCAAAGTCTGAAATTCCGTAAACCACTCCAAAGTTGACAGCCTTGGCATTGCGGCGGTCGTTCGGAGTCACATCCTCAGGACGTTCAATCCCAAAGACACGCATGGCTGTCGAGGTATGGATATCCGCTCCTTCTTGGAAGGCCTTGATTAAGTGCTCATCTTTAGAGATATGCGCCAAAACTCGCAATTCAATCTGTGAATAGTCAGAGCTGAGAAGGACACTGTCCTCCCATTCTGGTACAAAAGCCTTACGGATAAGGCGACCTTGTTCCAAACGAACAGGGATATTTTGCAAGTTTGGATCGACACTAGACAGACGACCTGTCTGAGTCAAATCTTGCACATAGCGCGTGTGAATCTTGCCATCAGCTAAAATCCAGTCCTGCAAACCAATCACATAAGTGGATTGAATCTTAGCAATTTGACGGTAGTCTAGAATTTTCTTGACGATTGGGGCAATCGGAGCTAGGCGCTCCAAGACATCCACGGCTGTCGAGTACCCTGTCTTGGTTTTCTTGGTATATTCGAGAGGGAGACCTAGTTTTTCAAAAAGAAGGACACCCAACTGTTTAGGTGAATTGATATTAAATTCCTCACCTGCTAGGTCATAAATCTCTTGCGTCAGCTTTTCAATGACAAGCTCATTTTCAGCTTGCATCTCGAGTAGAGTTTCTTTTTTAACCTTAATCCCAGCGATTTCCATCTTAGCAAGAACAAAGGCCAGAGGCTGCTCCATATCATAGAGAAGGTTTAACTGTCCGTTTTCACTTAACTTTTCAAGCAATACAGGCTCTGTCTCAACCAGCACAGCAACCTTGCGAGCCAAGTGCTCCAAGAATGTCTCTCTCTCAGGGATAGCTTTCTTGATCCCCTTACCGTAGAAGGTCTCATCATCAACCAAATAAGTTTGGCCGTAGAGACTAGCGATAGTTGAAATTTCATTATTCTCGACAGTAGAGAGAAGGTATTTGGCCAAGCGACTGTCAAAAGCTGGAGCCTGTAAATTCAAACCAAAACGATTTAAGAGAACTTTAGCTTTCTTAAAGTCATACACTTTCAGAGGTGTTTTTTCTAGAAAATCCTTGAGAATCGGATTCTGCAAAAGTTCCAACTTATCTGTAGCGTATAGCTTGTCCCCACAAGACCAAGCAAAACCAACCAAATCATCTGTATGGTAATTTTCACCAAAAAGTTCAAAGTGGAAGATAGAGTCGGCACTCAGCATATCTTCAGTCACTTTGTCAACCATGGTAAAATTCAAACTCTCAGCTTGGTTAGTCTGAGAAGCATTCAAGGCTTGCTTGAGCTGTTTAAAGCCCATCTCATCGTAGAATTTTCCTAAGCTTTCCACATCTGGACCGCTATAAACCAAATCATCTAGACTGATTTCAATTGGCGCTTTCGTGTCGATGGTCGCTAGTGTTTTAGACAGAAAAGCTTGTTCCTTGTCATTGACAAGATTTTCCTTCATCTTGGAAGCCTTCATGCCATCGATATTTTCATAAATACCTTCCAGCGATCCGTGTTCTAACAAGAGCTTGATCCCAGTCTTTTCACCAATCTTGGTCACCCCAGGGATATTATCAGACTTATCCCCCATGAGTGCCTTGAGATCAATGAACTGAGCTGGTGTGATTCCCATCTTTTCCATGAGATAAGCCGGTGTAAAGGCCTCAAACTCAGCCACACCTTTCTTAGAAATCTCAACCACAGTATGCTCATCTGTCAACTGAATCAAGTCCTTGTCTCCGCTGACGATAGTTACATCAAAAGAATCCTTTTCAGCCAAACGACCCAGAGTCCCGATGATATCATCTGCTTCATACTGAGCTAACTCATAATGACGAATCCCAAGATGGTCTAGCAACTCACGAATAAAAGGAAATTGCTCACGAAACTCATCCGGAGTCTTGGCACGACCACCCTTATAGTCTGCATACATATCTGTACGGAAAGTCGTCTTCCCAGCATCAAAAGCAACCAAGATATGACTCGGTTGAACACGCTCCAGTAGGTGATTTAACATCAGATGAAATCCATAGATTGCATTGGTATGTAGTCCATTGTCATTTTTAAAACGATCTAGTTGCTGATAAAGGGCAAAAAATGCTCGGAAAGCAACTGAAGAACCGTCAATCAATAATAATTTTTTCTTGTCCATACACCCATTATAAAGGAAAGCAGGGAAAAATACCATTAGGAAGAGCCCAAATGCTGAATAACACTTATGAGACTGGTTTTTCTACTCGAACTCCATCGCCATCAACTTGAAATCCATCGATAGTAGTATTTACTGCCAATTCTCCAGATGCATTTACATAGTAATGTTTTCCTGAAACCTGGAACCACTGGCTGGTTTTCATAGCTCCAGAACTTTCCAGATAATACCAAATACCTTTTTCCTTCAACCAACCTGTCTGCATTTCACCAGATGACTTCAAGTAATACCAATTCGAACCATCTTTTAACCAACCTGTCGTCATTCTACCATCAGCTTGCAAATGATACCAGTTCCCATTAATCTTCTTCCAACCGACGGCTATCTGACCATTTTCATAGTAGTACCAACTTGTTCCCTCTTTTGCCCAACCATTTTTAGAGCTAACTGTTTTAGTTAAGGGGATATAACGTCTGTTTCCACTTCGTGAAATATAACTAATCCATTTATAGCCTTCTTTTTCAAAGGTTTGATCATAATGAACACTCATTCCAGCTTCGTAGTAATCGATAACAGTAGATGTCAATGATGGCTGATCCATAATAGCAGATTTTTCTGTGAAGTGATGAGTTCCACTGAAAGCTAGTAGAGACTGATGATGCCCTACACTAGCATTCCCTACATCTTTAAAGTGAATGAAACCAGTCATAGAACTCGCCTTTACAATTCTACTATGATATGTTTCTGTATAATCATAATTGTACTCCTCGATTTCAATCATGTCTCCAATCACATTAGATACCCAGGCTACGTGACCGTACTGCCCTCTTGTACTCCAAGCAATCGCACCAATTGCTGGTTGCTGGTCCACCCGATAGCCTTCTTTTTGGGCTCGATAACCCCATTGATTAGCGTTCCCATAAGCAGCTGGTAGTTCAAAACCATTGACACTACTTAAACGAAAAGCAGCAAAAGAGGTGCATTGTCCCGAGTACATACGCCACTTATCAATTTTTTGACTTCCATTTTTATAATAATAGGGATAATCATCTCCTCGTGCCAGTGATCCATTGTTTGCCTGGTTGGCATGAACAGTTCCTTCACCAAACAAAAAAGCTCCTGCTAGTAATAGTGAAGCTGATCCTACAGCTGTCTTTCTGAGAAAAGTTCCCTTTTTATGTCCTGCTTTAGTAAATGTCATGCATTCTCCTTCAAATAATTAGATTTTTGAGGTTGACCTCATCTATATCATTCGAAAGAAAAAGAAAAAAGTGAGAAACTTCCCACTTTCATGAATATCCTTAATCTAAATAATGAATTAAGTTCTTTTCTGTTAAAATATCTGAATAGGTGAAAGATTCAACATAGACGTTTGCCTGTTTGTCTCCTTCAACATTTCCAAACTCAACGATGAAGAGCGATGGATAAACCTCAATTAGTTTTCCCAAACGATTTTTTTGGCGTTTACGACCATTTTCTAAGGTCATTTCTACCACTTGTCCCTCATGCACCTTAATTTCTTCTTTGATTTTTTTCATTTTAGCCACATCTGTAAATGCGTCTGTCATCTTGCTTCCTCCATCTTCGAAATACTTGAAAATTTATTATATTCTTTTTGGAAAATCAATTCTACCGTTCCGCGAGCACCGCTACGGTTTTTCTCGATAATCACTTCTACTTTATTATTTGGAATGCCTTCCTCCTCTTCACCACCGCGCTCATAATAGTCATCACGATAGAGAAAGGCTACGATATCAGCATCCTGCTCAATAGATCCAGATTCACGAATATCAGACAAAACTGGTCTCTTATCTTGACGTTGCTCTACACCACGAGAAAGCTGACTAAGAGCTATAACTGGAACTTTGAGTTCTTTTGCTAAGATTTTCAACTGACGGGAAATCTCAGATACTTCTTGTTGACGATTTTCTCGACCAGTTCCAGTGATAAGCTGAAGATAGTCAATCAAAATCAAGCCCAGATTACCTGTTTCTTGAGCCAGTTTACGGGAACGAGAGCGAATTTCTGTGATCCGAATCCCTGGTGTATCATCAATGTAGATACTTGCATTAGCCAGATTACCCTGAGCAATCGTATACTTGCGCCATTCTTCCTCAGTCAATTGCCCTGTACGGATAGAATGCGACTCTACCAAGCCTTCCGCAGCTAGCATACGATCGACCAAACTTTCAGCACCCATTTCCAGAGAGAAAATAGCAACTGTCTTGTCTAATTTGGTTCCGATATTTTGCGCAATATTCAAAGCAAAGGCTGTCTTACCAACCGCAGGACGAGCTGCCAAAATAATCAATTCTTCCTCATGCAGACCTGTCGTCATGTGATCTAAATCTCGATAACCTGTCGCAATACCCGTGATATCCGAAGTCTGTTGCGAACGAGCTTCTAGATTCCCAAAGTTGATATTCAATACATCACGAATATTTTTAAAACCATTTCGATTGGCATTCTCACTAACGTCAATCAAGCCTTTTTCTGCACGAGCGATAATTTCGTCAGCAGGTTGAGAAGCTTCATAGGCTAGGTTTACAGACTCTGTCAACTTAGCAATCAGGCGTCGAAGCATAGCCTTTTCTGCTACAATTTTAGCATAGTATTCCGCATTAGCAGAGGTTGGCACTGAATTGACAATCTCAACCAGATAAGACAAGCCTCCGATAGTTTGTAAATCACCTTGACTATCTAGTATAGTCCGAACTGTGGTTGCATCAATAGCATCTCCACGATCAGACAAATCAACCATAGCCTGAAAAATCAAACGGTGAGCATACTTAAAGAAGTCCTGTGAATCGATATATTCTCGGACAAAAACGAGTTTAGTCTCATCAATAAAAATGGCTCCCAACACAGATTGTTCTGCTAGAATATCTTGAGGCTGAACACGTAGTTCTTCAACTTCTGCCATCAGACTTTCCTTCCTTTTACAATGTTGTCAACCAATCGTAAATTAAGCTTCCTTGACACGAAGATTGATTACACTTGTCACATCTTGATAAATCTTCACCGGAACATCAATCAAACCAACTGCTCGGATTGGTGATTGAACTTGAATATGACGTTTATCAATTTTAATACCAAATTGTTTTTGCAATTCTTCTGCAATCTTCTTGTTAGTAATTGACCCAAATGTACGTCCATCTGGACCAACTTTTTCAACAAACTCAACGATTGTTTCTTCTGCTTCCAGTTTCGCTTTAATTTCCTTAGCTTCTGCAAGCATCTCTGCATGTGCTTTTTCTTCTGATTTTTGCTTACCACGCAACTCACCAATGGCTTGAGCTGTAGCTTCCTTAGCAAGGTTTTTCTTAATTAAAAAGTTTTGTGCATATCCAGTTGGTACTTCTTTAATTTCACCTTTTTTCCCTTTACCTTTAACATCTGCTAAAAAGATTACTTTCATTCTTCTGACTCCTTTTCTTTTGTTTCATTAAAAATAACTGTTTTCAGTTTATCTCCTGCTTCTTGCAGGCTCATATCTGTCAAACGTGCCGCAGCTAAGTTAAAGTGACCACCGCCACCTAACTCTTCCATAATTCGTTGGACATTGATCTTACTTCTGCTTCGCGCAGAAATGGAGATTGATCCTTGACTATTCTTAGCAAGTACAAAGCTGGCCTCTATACCAGACATAGCAAGCATAGCGTCAGCAGCCTTACTAATAACAACCGTATCGTACTCTTTATCCTCCAAAGCTTGAGCAACCAGGATTGATGGCTGCACCATTTGCCCTTGTAAAATTAACTCATTTACTAATCGATATTCTTCAAAATCCGTAGCCGAAATTTCCTGAATGACAATGCTATCACTCCCTCTCGTTCTGAGATAACTTGCAACATCAAAAGTTCGACTAGTTACCCGAGAGGTGAAATTTTTAGTATCCAGCATCATCCCTCCCATAAGAACACTAGCCTGAATACGACTCAAACGTTTCTTCTTAGAGTTTTGAAATTGAATCAATTCTGTTACTAGTTCACTAGCACTACTAGCTCCACTCTCGATATAGGTAATGACCGAATTATCTGGAAAATCTTGGTCACGACGATGATGGTCAATGACAATCGTCTGGGTAAACAAGTCATAAAACTCTTTGGATAAGGTTAAAGCTGTCTTAGAATGGTCAACCATCACCAGTAAGGAGCGTTTGGTAACCATTGTCATAGCCTGGCCTAAAGAAAGAAGTTTTGAAACACCCTCCTCTTCCAAATAGTTAACCGCTCGAGCAATATCTGGAGACATCTGTGTAGGTTCATAAATCACATAACTCTCTTCCAGTACATTACTCGAAAACAACTGCATTCCAACTGCTGAACCAAGAGCATCCATATCCAGATTCTTATGACCAACAACAAAAACTCGATCAACACTTTTAAGTTTGTCTGAGATAGCTGTCATCATGGCACGAGTTCGTGTCCGAGTACGTTTAACTGATGCTGCTGAACCTCCTCCAAAGTAGATTGGATTTTTAGTTTCATCATTCTCTTTTACGACAACTTGGTCACCACCACGAACTTCAGCTAAATTGAGATTAAGAAGAGCCACCTTCCCAATCTGATCATGATTCCCATCACCATAGGAAACTCCCATACTCATCGTTAGTGGTAAATTCCGTTGCTTGGCTTCTTCACGAAAGGTATCAATCACAGAAAACTTATCCTGCATCAAGTGATTAAGCACAGTGTAATCCGTAAATAGATAAAAACGATCCATACTTACTCTACGAGAAAACATGGCATATTTCCCAGCAAATTCGGAAACAAAATTTGCAACAAAACTATTGATATGACTAATGTCTGATTCAGACGTTTCATTTTCCAAATCATCATAGTTATCAACTGAAATAACTCCAATTACAGGACGACTTGTTACCAATTCAGCAGTCGCCTCATACTCACCAGAAACATCAAAAAAGTATAAGACACCTGAATTTCTATCTAAATGCACTGCATAACGTTTCTCCCCAACAATGGCATAAGACCCTGGGGAAGAAATCGAACTCTTTAAAATCTTTTGAAATTGAGGAAAATCAATTTCTCCATCCTCAGTTGTCAAAATTAATTCCGCATAGGGATTGAACCATTCAATCTCACTGCTGTCCATATTTAATTTAACAACCCCGACAGGCATTTGCTCCAACAGAGCACTCAAACTATCCGTAGCCTGATGATTGACATACTGGATTTGCTCGATATCTGTTTTTTTGTAATATTTTTTCTGGAAATTAAATAGCAGAACATAGAATACGATAAATAAAAATAGACTTGCTATAGTGATAAGATTATCCTTTACTAACACAATCAAAATGGTCATAATCGTAAAGGTTACCATAGCAATCAGATACATAAAAAAGGGATTTATTTCATTTTTTTTCATTACAAACCTCTTGCGCATTATTATACCATAATTGTAGCCAAAATGCGACTTTTAAAGAGGTATCTCTAGCTACCAACTTCAGATTTTCAAACTAAAAAGTGGTTTACACTAGTGTAAACCACTTTTACAGACTAATTTTTAAGATTATTTAACTTCTAGAAGACCAATATCTCCGTCTTCACGACGATAAATAACATTTGTTGTTTCATCTTCAACATCTACATAAATAAAGAAGTCATGTCCCAATAAATCCATCTGTAAGATAGCTTCTTCCAAATCCATTGGTTTCAAATCAATTTGTTTTGAACGAACAACTTTTGGTTGTGCTACATTTAAGTCCTCAACTAAAGCATCTGTAAAGAGTTGACTTGTAGATACTTTATTTCTGTTCTTACGTTCAATTTTAGTTTTGTTTTTACGAATCTGACGCTCAATCTTATCTGTCACCAAATCAATAGAACCATACATATCTTGAGAAATATCTTCTGCACGAAGAGTAATAGATCCAAGCGGAATGGTTACTTCAACTTTAGCAGTCTTTTCACGGTAAACTTTCAAGTTAACACGCGCATCCAATTCTTGGTCTGCTTGGAAGTATTTTTCGATCTTTTCGAGTTTAGAAACTACATAATCACGAATTGCTTCTGTTACTTCTAGGTTTTCACCACGGATACTATATTTAATCATATAAGTACCTTCTTTCTAAACATATTTGTTTTTCTAATTATATTATAACGCTTTCATATTTTTTTTGCAAACTTTTTCCTCATCTTGCGAGGGAAAAAGTTTTAATATTCTGACAACCAGACTCTAATAGCATACTTTTAAGACGATTCAAGGTAGTTCCAGTTGTATAAATATCATCAAAGAGTAAGATATTTTCTGGGAGCTTCACACCATCTTTCAGAAAAAATGGGAACTCTGTAAGTAAACGATCTGCTCGATTTTTTGAAGAACTAGCCTCCACTTCGTTTTTAACCAAAATATCCAGATATGTTAGTCCAGTCTCCTTTATCAAACCCTCTACTTGATTAAAGCCTCTACTTTTAAAACGCTGCTCACTCAGAGGTACGATCACAATCCGATAACCCTTGTACTTTTTTAACTCTGTTTGCAAAATTTTAGAAAATACCTTTCTTAAAAGATAATCGCCATCAAATTTATAGCGACTAAAATACTCTTTCATAGCCTGATTATAGGAATAAAGAGCTGCATGATCAACCTTTACACCTTTTTTACACCAAAATTGACAATCTTGACAATTTGTTGACACGTCTTTTTTGAAACAACTAGGGCAATGGTTGTCACCGATACTCTCAAAAGACGATAGACAAGATTCACATACTAGTTCCTCCTCCTTTTTAAAACAGAGCAGGTTAGTAAAGCTTATCTCTGTTTGCAAGCTTTTAGCACACAATAAACACTTCATACTCCTGCCTCCTGATTCATTTGTTTAATCTCCTTTATGGCTCTCTTAATAGACTGATTGAGTCCGTCATGGAAAAATATAAGTTCTCCAGTAGGACGATCCATGCTTCTTCCAACTCGTCCACCAATTTGTACTAAACTTGACTTGGTAAAGAGTTGATGATTGGCTTCCACCACAAAAACATCTACACGAGGGAAGGTAACTCCACGCTCTAATATAGTTGTGCTTATTAATATCGATAACTTTCCATCTCGAAAGGCCTGTACCTGCTCTAATCGGTCTTCTGTGATTGAGGATACAAAGCCTATTTTCTCATTCGGAAACTTCTCCTGCAAAATTTCTTTTAGCTTTTCTCCCTTTTTAATCTCAGAGGCAAAGATTAGTAAGGGATAGGCCGTCTTTCTCTGTTTCTCAATGTAAAGTTTTAATTTTGGAGGTAAGCTATTTTTTTCTAAATATCTATTAAAATGCGATAACCAGATTGGCTTGGGAACAATGAGAGGATTTCCATGAAAGCGACGTGGCAAACTGAGACGCTTTAACTCCCCTTGTTTAACTTTTCTGTCTAACTCATCTGTTGACGTTGCTGTTAAAAATATTCTCAATCCATTTTCCTTTACACAATTGTTGACTGCATGGTAAAGTACAGGATTATCAACATAAGGGAAGGCATCCACTTCATCCACAATCAACAAGTCAAAGGCCTGATAAAACTTTAATAACTGGTGAGTGGTTGCTACAACTAAAGGGGTGCGAAAATAAGGATCCGAATCCCCATGTAATAGTGCAATCTCACATGCAAAATCATTTTGTAGTCGTTTATGCAGCTCTAAGCAAACATCTATGCGAGGACTTGCCAAACAAACAGCTCCACCCTGATTTATCACCTTGGCAACAACTTGGTAGATCATCTCTGTCTTACCAGCTCCTGTCACCGCATGTACCAAAGTAGCCTCCCTCTTCTCTACTGCCTGAAGGAGTCCTTGTGATACGCGCTCTTGAAAAGGAGTCAGTTGACCTGACCATTTGAGGACATCTTGCTCCGGAAACCTTTCTTGCGGAAAATAATAGAGTTCTTGATCACTTCTTATTCGCTTCATAATCAAGCATTCTCTACAATAAAAAGCACCAACAGGCAAATGCCAATCTTCTTGTATCTGACTACCACATCGCTGACAAGATAGTTTCCCCTTCTCTTTTTTCATAGATGAAATTGTTTTTGCTTGCTGTCTCTCATCATAACTTAATTCTTGTTCCGTAAAAAGGCGACCGAGATAATTTGGATTTACTTTCATATTTCTCTATTCGTAAAATGTAGAAGTTTAAGCTATTTTTTAGTACAATAAAACTATGGAATATAGAACTATAAAAGAGGACGGACAAGTCCAAGAAGAAATCAAAAAATCACGCTTTATCTGTCATGCTAAACGTGTCTATAATGAGGAAGAAGCCCGTGACTTTATCTCAGCCATCAAAAAAGAACACTATAAAGCAACCCACAACTGCTCTGCTTTTATTGTCGGTGAACGCAGTGAAATCAAGCGAACTAGTGATGACGGAGAGCCTAGTGGAACTGCTGGTATTCCTATGCTAGGAGTTTTGGAAAATCACAACCTTACTAATGTCTGTGTGGTAGTTACTCGTTATTTCGGCGGTATTAAACTAGGAGCTGGTGGTTTGATTCGTGCTTACGCTGGTAGTGTTGCTCTAGCAGTTAAGGAAATTGGTATTATTGAAATTAAAGAACAGGCAGGGATACAGATTCACATGACCTATGCCCAGTATCAAGAATATGGGAATTTTCTTAAAGAGCATAATCTCATAGAATTAGAGACAAACTTTACAGATCAAGTTGACACTATTCTTTTCATTGACAAAGAAAAGAAAGATGGTATTAAGGCTGATCTCATTGAATTTTTCAATGGAAAAGTTACTCTAACTGACAAAGGTTTACGTGAAGTTGAAATACCTGTAAACCTATCGTAAAGAAAGGAAATATCATATGGCTTTTGGAAGATTAATTCAGGGACTCGCTGGAAACTTCAGTGAGCAAAGTAAAGAAGCTCTTACCAAGGAGTTTGGACAATATTTATTAGAAAATGAAGAAATTCAAAGCGGATATAAACTCATTCGTGACTCAATTATCTTTACAAATATCCGAATCATCTTTACAGATAAACAAGGGGCAACCGGACGGAAGATGTCTATCAAATCCATTTTCCTCATAAACATTGTCAATGTTGAGATGGAGACCGCTGGTCTTGGGATTGATGATAGTGAGATTACGATTACTTACTTAGAAAATGCCTTTTTAAAAGCTCATAATGAGCACTTTAACTCTCACAAATTTGAATTTCCAAAGAAAACTGATATTGTACCTCTTTACACCTATCTATTTGAATTAGCTTATCACAATCGTTTGAATATTAACGGTTTGAATCACTGATATAAAAAAATCCTATCGCTTCGATAGGATTTCTATATTTTACAAAAGTTTAAGATAGCGTTATACTAGAAGCATCTTATATAAAGAGGTGCTTATATGGCTATTTATAACAACATCACAGAACTCATCGGTAGAACACCGATTGTTAAATTAAACAACATTGTACCCGAAGGTGCAGCAGATGTTTATGTAAAACTTGAAGCTTTTAACCCAGGATCATCCGTTAAAGACCGCATCGCCCTAAGTATGATTGAAAAAGCAGAACAAGAAGGTAAACTTAAACCAGGTTCTACTATTGTGGAAGCAACAAGTGGAAATACTGGTATCGGACTTTCATGGGTTGGTGCTGCTAAAGGCTATAAAGTTGTTATCGTTATGCCTGAAACCATGAGTGTTGAACGTCGTAAAATTATCCAAGCTTATGGAGCTGAACTAGTCCTCACTCCTGGTAGTGAAGGAATGAAAGGTGCGATTGCAAAAGCGCAAGAAATTGCTGCTGAGCGTGATGGTTTCCTACCATTACAGTTTATTAACCAAGCTAACCCAGAAGTTCACGAAAGAACAACAGGAGCTGAAATTCTAGCTGATTTCGGAGCTGATGGTTTAGATGCCTTTGTTGCTGGTGTTGGTACTGGAGGAACTATTTCAGGTGTTTCTCATGCTCTTAAGGCTGCTAATTCAAACATTCAAGTTTTTGCAGTTGAGGCAGATGAATCAGCAATCTTATCAGGTGAAAAACCAGGACCTCACAAAATTCAAGGTATCTCTGCTGGATTCATCCCAGAAACACTTGATACAGAAGCTTATGATGGTATCGTTCGCGTAACCTCAGACAATGCTCTCGCACTTGGTCGTGAGATTGGCGGAAAAGAAGGCTTCTTGGTAGGTATTTCTTCTGCAGCTGCTATCTACGCAGCAATCGAAGTTGCTAAAAAACTTGGGGAAGGTAAAAAAGTTCTTGCGCTTGCACCAGATAACGGAGAACGTTACCTATCTACAGCACTCTATGAGTTTGAAGTCTAGTCTCCTAAATACACAAAGTCCTTGTTAAAGGGCTTTTTGTTTACCTTTTAAAATAAACCTCTGAATCCCCCTCCAACAATCATAACCACCCGTCTAACGGGTGGTTTGCCC
>NZ_KV807819.1:13825-15247 GCF_001812125.1 Streptococcus sp. HMSC071D03 | reverse complement strand
TTACACTAAGCAGTCCTGATAGGCTGCTTTTTTTTTGAGAGGTTATAGATGTTTACAACATTTTTTAAGAAAAATCACGACAATAGTGATGTATTTAAAAAGCTGATTCATAGACTATCTGATATGTCTGTCCAAGATCTTGAAAAAATAGACCGACTGCTAGATATCATTTTTACTCCAGATCAAGGATCAGAACAGATAAAAACAGAATCAACTTATAGAGAAGAAACTTTGGACGACACATTAAAGGAAGATAAGAATCAACTTTATAAGGAACAATTGGAGAAGAATTTAGAGAGGTTTAGGAAAGACGGAAGAAAGTGAATAGTTTCATAAAATTTTCTTTTACTTGAATAAAGTCTTGTGTTATACTTTTAGTATAGACTAGAGAAGGAAGTAAATATTTTGGAGTTGACTACCAAGCAGGAAAAGCAACTAGGTCAGACGCAGTGGTTTCATGCTACATTATTGAGACATTTAGAATCCTTAAAAAAAGGTATCAATGTTCAATTTAACTTAGGGAGTGAGCTAGATTTTGGTCCTGGTTTCTATATCACGCCTGACTTTGAACAAGCTAGAAAATTTATTAACAAGCAAGTTGAAGTATTAAATCGAAGCACCTCTAATAATAATATTTTTGACTCAGAAGAAGAAGTAGGAATTATAGTAGAATTTCGTATTTCAAATTTTATAGAAATTTTTAAGAACCCTGACTATCATTGTCACTATTTTGCAAAACATAAAAAGTCAGAGTCAGATTTAGATTTTGCGGAATTTGTCTTTCAAAATCGGGAAAATCCAGATTCATTACAACACCATTTTGATTTTATCTATGGTGTTCAGACTGATGACAATCCAACCCAAGCTTTAGCTCGTTTTCGTCAGAATGAAATTACAAAAGAAGAAATGCTTGCTGAATTTAGAAAACCATATTCTTTTAAACAATTATCCATCCACAACCAATCTTTTTGTGATATAATGAAAATAGAGAAGGTTTATCAATCAAAAACAGGAGAGGAGTTACAAAAATGGCAGTAGTATCATTGGAAAATAATATTAAACTATATAGTTCAGAATTATTTCAAGCACTATTAAAAGCCTCTAATTATAAATTGGATGAGCGTATTGCTCAGATTGTTGCAGAAGGCTATGCTCGTAAACTAGATTATTCTGATCCTGAACTGATGCATGTTGGTGTAACTTCGGTTGCTAACAATCTGCTTACAAAAATTAAACAAGAGTATTTTAATGTATAGTATTTTGAAAAGCCACCGCAAAAGGAATTACTCTTTAAGGTGGCTTTTTTAGAAGTAAAGTTTAGGCTAGAAAAACAAGAAACAACGCACCAAAATTGGTGCGTTCTGCTTTTTTATGCTATAATGAAAGTTTAAAAATAAAGGAGTTTGCCATGATTGGAAAGAA
>NZ_KV807819.1:13374-13725 GCF_001812125.1 Streptococcus sp. HMSC071D03 | reverse complement strand
TAAAGGAGTTTGCCATGATTGGAAAGAACATAAAGTCCTTACGTAAAACTCATGACTTAACACAACCCGAATTTGCTCGAATTATAGGAATTTCTCGAAATAGCTTGAGTCGTTATGAAAATGGAACTAGTTCAGTCTCTACGGAGCTAATAGACATCATTTGTCAAAAGTTTAATGTATCTTATGTAGATATTGTAGGAGAAGATAAAATGCTAAATCCTGTTGAAGATTATGAATTGACTTTAAAAATTGAAATTGTGAAAGAAAGAGGTGTTAATCTATTATCTCGACTCTATCGTTATCAAGATAGTCAGGGGATTAGCATTGATGATGAATCTAATCCTTGGATTT
>NZ_KV807819.1:12880-13274 GCF_001812125.1 Streptococcus sp. HMSC071D03 | reverse complement strand
TATCTGACTTGATTCATACGAATATCTATTTAGTAGAAAATTTTGATGAAATAGAGAGGTATAGCGACTATTTCGATGGAATTGAACGTATGTTAGAGATATCTGAAAAACGGATGGTAGCCTAATGGAAATTCAAGATTATACTGATAGTGAATTCAAACACGCTTTAGCACGGAATCTTCGTTCTCTGACAAGAGGAAAAAAGTCCAGTAAGCAACCCCTATAGCGATTTTGCTTGGAGGGCAAAGTGGTGCTAGCAAGACTACAATTCATCGTATTAAACAGAAAGAATTTCAAGGAAATATTGTTATCACAGATGGCGATAGTTTTCGTTCTCAGCATCCACACTATTTAGAACTTCAGCAAGAATATGGCAAAGATAGTGTAGAATACA
>NZ_KV807819.1:0-12780 GCF_001812125.1 Streptococcus sp. HMSC071D03 | reverse complement strand
AGAATATGGCAAAGATAGTGTAGAATACACCAAATATTTTGCAGGTAAAATGGTAGAGTCTTTAGTAACAGAATTGAGTCATTTGGGATACAATCTTTTGATAGAGGGAACTTTACGAACGATTGACGTTCCAAAGAAAACAGCACAACTCTTGAAAAGTAGGGGATATGAAGTACAATTAGCAATAATTGCGACAAAGCCCGAATTGTTCTATCTGAGCACCCTTATCCGATACGAAGAACTGTACGCTATCAATCCAAATCAAGCACGCGCAACTCCAAAAGAACATCATGATTTCATTGTAAATCATCTAGTTGATAATACACGACAATTGGAAGAACTGGCTATCGTTGAAAGAATTCAAATTTATCAACGAGATAGAAGTTGTGTATATGATTCAGGAGAAAATACAACTTCAGCAGCAGATGTTCTTCAAGAGTTACTGTTTGGGGAGTGGAGTCAGGTAGAGAAAGAGATGCTTAAAACTGGAGAAGAAAGATTGAAAGATTTAACTAATCGAAATGGTTGTTAGATCTTGAGTTTAAAAATATAGTCTACTTATAACTTTTGTTAGTTGTTCAAGGTGGGCGAAAATTTTTTAGAACTAAAAAACGCATAGTCTCAGGTGTTGAAAAACTTGAAATTATGCGTTTTATTATGTGACTATTAGTCCGACTCGCTCCGCTAGGTGCGAGACAAAAAAAATCACTCGCTATGCGAGTGCGCGTCGAATGTTATGCCAAAAAAACTCCGAACTTGATACAATAAAGGTGTTCAAGCCAATGTTAGGAAGTATTCCACCGAGGATAAGTGTTTCGAGTTTCATGGGTTATTTAAAAGGTAAAAGTACACTTAGGATGTTGGACAGGCATACCAATCTAAAGTACAAGTTTGGGAATCGGCATTTCTGGGCGGAAGGTTATTATGTGAGTACAGTAGGGCTTAATGAAGCCACAATTAAGAAATATATTCAAGAACAGGAAAAGCATGATATAGCACTAGATAAATGAAGTGTGAAAGAATATGAGGATCCCTTTAGGGATAGTGGTAAGTAATACTAAAGCAGCCTCTTTGAGAGGCAAGTGACGAGTCAAGAGCAATAAGGCTTGAACAACGTGAAAGCCAGCGACTTTAGGCGCTGGCTGGTAATTTGGGCTTATAGCTCTGGGACAAACCACCCGTTAGACGGGTGGTCATGATTATAAGAGCGATGAGTTATAAATATTTTGAAATGAGTTTATTTTCCGTTAGAGTGGTAGTATCTTATGATTAAATAGATTTCAATAATTCTTATAATTTTTCAGATGGTTGATTGTTGAAAATCTTTAAAGAATCTTCATTTGTTAGCTTTATATCACGTGTTAAACTGATTGTAGGCACTATCCTATCTCCTATCACTACTTAAATTTATTATAGCTTATTTCAAAAAGATTTTCAATTTGGAATTGAATAATCTTCCTAATTTTGTGCTGCGTAGCTGGATGATTTAACTTTTTTGGTAACTCTTATTAAGTGCTAGTAAACTGATTATATAAATCAACAGTTGAACAATACCTATATATTGAAATATTTGCCAATTTTTAAAATCAATCCATGATGCAAACATAGTTCCGAAAGGAGCAAAGATACCACTAATAGTGAATATGATGCTAAAAATGCGTCCTAAGAAATTGGAATCTATAGAAACTTGGAGATGTGACATTAAATTCACATTGAACATTGAAACAGTTGTAGAGAACAGAGAAAATAAAATCAATAAGATAATTTGCGAGGACTGAAAAAGATTAATAAGTATTAAGGAGACTGCACCTGGCAATAAGAAATGAAGAAAGTATCTCGGTTCAATTTTTTTCTTGTTTAGACTGATGATAAGAGCTCCTATGATACTTCCGATAGATTGAGAAACGAGAATATAGGCAAAAATTTGATGAAATTGAGAAAACGTTGCTGTGAATGGAAGATAGAAGGAATAGATCGCATCTAAGAAGTTTAGAAAAGCGGAAGAAATTAAAATGGTTAGGAGTGTTTTGTCTTCATAGAGGTAGGTAAAACCTTCTTTTAATCCAGTAAAAAATTTTGATTGGATAGTATTATGGTGATGTAAAATGTGAAAACGATATTCACACAAAGCTGAAATAATAAAAGAGAAAGAGTTAATCAGCATACCATATCTAAATCCAAATTGATGGATAACAAAGACGGAAGCTAGCGGTGCTCCAACTCCAACAATCTCAGCCACTATTTTAGAAATAGAGTTATAGGTAAAGATTCCATCGCTGGAAAGAAGGTCTTTTATAATAGCCTTATAAGCTGGGCCGTTAAAACTAAATAAAATAGCCAGTAATATATTGACAACAACCAATATCCAGATATTTTGCGGATTATAAAATAAAAATAGTAAGAAAGTTGCAATTGCAGCAATCACATCTGTTAGAATGAGCATGCGTTTTCTATCGCTAAAATCAGCAACATATCCTGCAAATAGATTAAATAGTAAGCGAACAATGGATTCGCTAGACTGATAAAGCATCATAAAGAATGAGGATTGAACGGTAAGGTTTGCGATTAATAATTTATTGGCATAATCAAAAATAATATTACCCAAGTTTGTTGTTTGTCCCCTGATAATCAGTAGTAGGATATTTTTATTCTCTTTGTTCATACTTATATTCCTCAAGTAGCTCGTTTATGAGTGTAAATTCCTTCTCATTCTTTACACTAGTAGTGATGAGATAGCGTAAATCATCTAGTGAATGAGCAGGGCAGTTTATCTTTTCAGGATATTCTCTAAAAAATTCGATAGGGATAGGGAGCTTTGGAGGAGCTTGATGATGGCCATTCTGAAAAATAGCTAAAGTCAGTGCAATTTTACTGGGCGATGTTGGAATCTCTGCTGGTATAGAAACACTATTTATAAGGTTCCAGTAAGTATCTAGGATATCAATTTGAAATGCACATTTGATAAGCAAAGGAATATTTCCTCCACCAAACCGCTTTCCAATTTCACAAAAGCTTACCTCATCAGTAGTGGAGTTATAAAAGAACTCTGCATGGAAAGGATGTATTTTCTCAGTTCCTAAACTGTCCAATACTTTTTGGGTCTCAGTTTTTAATCGTTGAATGAAGAGGGGATTATTATAGTGAGAGTTTGTACGGACGATATTGATGAAGGTTGTTTTAATATCTAGGATATTTCCTATATATTCATGTGTAAAAAAGTATTGGATTTTTCCATTAATAGCTATACCATCACAAGTAAACATGGTATCAAATTGTTCCTGACTTTCTAAAAGAAAATTCTCAGCTGTATAATACTCTGGTATTTGAGAGATAATATGAATATCTTTGCCAGAAGCTTCACATCTAGGTTTAATCAGAAAGGTATTAGGAAGAATATCATTTGGGTTCAATAGTTGAGGCTGACTGATTTGTTCACTCAGCTGAGTGCGCATGATTTTCTTGTCTTTATAAGTATAAGCGATTTTCCAAGCCTCTTCATCGGAGGTAAAAAGCGATTTTAAGATACCGACAATATGCATGAGTCCTTCATCTAGTGTGAAAATATCCTCTATGTTCTGTATATCTTTGAAAAAAAAGAGTAGATTAATTTGACTAAAATCATCTATACAAAAAATTTGGTTCTTTAAAAATCCAACTGAAAGATAATTTTTTTCTTGTCTGCTAGGACAGATAATACCTAAATTTTCGTTTGCTTTAATACCAATACTTGCAGGAGAAAAGCGATAAATAAAATATTTCATTTTTTATACCTCGTGTTTTCTAACACCCAAGTCTCAGCTCCTAAGAGATTGTTTTTTGTTTCTCGGAATGTTGAACCATGACAAGAAAAACCGACAACAGCATCTGCACTGTGAAAAGCAGAATGCAACTGTTTACCAATTTGCGTGTAAGTAATATAGTCAAAGATAGAATACTGTTCTTTTATCGTTTCCGTTAGTTCTGGGAGTTGTTGGATGACTCCTTCCATTTTGGCAGTTAGGAGCCAGCCAGTAACTGGAAATACGGTTGGAAGTATGGGTAAGGTGTCACTACAGATGGCTGTCAAGAGAAGCTCAAGAGGATTGTAGGTCAGTTTATATTGTAGATTTTGACGAATCCGTGCACCACCAATGCGTGAAGCAATTTCCAAAAAAATGATTTCGTGTCCATCGTAAAACACCTCTAAGTGAAAAAGAAATGTTCCATTGGGATAAAGTCCATGGCTTAGTGTAGAAGCATAGTCAACAAGCTTATTGAACTGTTCTGAAGTATGGTCTAAGGAAACCGCTGCAGCTGAGATACCTTTTTTAATGAGCAAGGGATTGTAGATATATTGGGAAGGTTCACAGTAGATGATATTCCCCTGATAAACAAAGCCATCTATGTGATAGACATCTGCATAGATGTATTCTTGAACAAGGACAGTCTTATCTTTCCAAAAATGATCAGAATGAAAGGAAACCAAATCAGTCTCTCTCTTTAAATGAAAAGTATCAACAGAACCAGCTCCATCCAAAGGTTTTAGAATAATATCTTCATGTTCTTTGAAAAAGTTTTTCAATTCCTCATAAGATGAGATTTTCCGGGAATGGGGGATTTTAAAACCTAGTTCATTAACTTTCTGTGTCATTTTACTCTTATCACGGAAAGTTTTAGCTTGACTGACTGATTGTCCTTTAATATGAAATTGTTCTCGTAATTCTGCAGCCAATACCATATCAAACTCATCTAAAGCAACAATCGCATCGAAATGAGATCGTTGTAGGATTCCTTGTGAGGTTTCTTTTCTCTTTTCAGGATAATGTTGGGTAGTAACTAGAGTGACATTGGTTGGTTTATTCGTTTCAAATGATTCTACTTTGCTATCATCAATCAGGAGTGTATAGTGATGATTTTTGGAAAGACAAGAGTAAATATCAGTGTAAGTTTCACGATAGGGGTGTAAGATAAGTAATTTTGCCATGATTATTTATAACTTTCTATTGGATTTTGATAGAGGTTTTTATGCGAATCTCTATAATAAGCAAAGTTGCTCGGCAATTCAGGTAGTTTGTAAGTGGGATCAATCTGACTTTTGTAGAGTTTATAAGGGATCCCTAATGTTTGATAGGCATAGTCTGCCCCCATTGTATCCCTATTCTTTTTGACTTTCTTTAACGCTTTATTGATATTTCGAGAGTATTCCTTGTATTGTTTTAGTAATTCGATTTTAATCGATGGAAACTCATTAAAAATAAGTTCTACTGAGATGTTGTGAATATCACACTCTAAAAAAATTTCCCTAGCTACCTTTTTTAGGGCATAGCTGTGTCTATGATTGCCAAATTTTCCAATTTCTGGGAATAAAAAGTTTAATGCTTCTAGTTGACTGATGAAAAAATGTGCTAGTTCATGGCTATTAGAAAGTCTATATAACCTATTGTAGGTAGCCAGAAAAGTTTGTGACTCGTAAATAGACTTAGCCTGTTCACGAATCATATCTAATCGTAAAGGAAAGAAGACACTGTCTAATTGAGACTGAAATCCTCCTTGAAAATTGATTAGAACAAAATTTGCTAATGTTACCAAACCATCGTGGTAATTACTACAAATTTTAATGTAGTAATGATTCCCTGATAAAGGAACATGACACTGAAGTCGATTTTTATCAATTTCGATAATGTGATTAGTAACGTTGTACAGTTGACCAAGGATATCAGTCATTTTTGGACATATAATATAAATGTTATCGAAAGGAATCCATTTATTTAAAAATTTTGTGATAAAGGTTTCAATAATTTGTCCATATTTCTCTTCATGGAAGGAAAATAAACTAATTAAAGTTTGGCATGGGGTAGAGATAGGGTTTACTAAGTTAGCAGGGTAGACATTTCGGAAACAAACTTGTTCTTTTACATATAAACCATCTTTCTTTTCTTTAAAATACTCTAGCTCATCTTGAATGGGTGAAAAAGTAAATAAGTTCTTTTCTTCTCTTATCAAAGGCGATGATGGGAGAGTCTGAGCTTTAAAGATACGTTGTAAATCGTCACTATAAGTATTCTTTGCCATTGATTTTACCTCGGCTATCGACTTTGTTGATTGCAAATGGTTTGTTGGGTATATCTAATAGATAATCCTTGTTAATTTCTTTTACAATGTGTTTAGATATATCTGCAATTAGCTTGACAGAGGGATGTCTTCCATCTTCTTGGAAAGGATGATTATTTTTTTCGACATAGTATTTGAATAGTTCATATTCAGGAAAGTAATAGTCGTCCCCTAATTCCATAATGGCTTCTTTGATAATACGATAATTTTCAGTCGTAGCCAAATGCAGATTATGAAACTTTTCAGAAGCTTTAAGAAGTACATAGGGAATTGAAAATTGAATCTTAATTTTAGGGTTAATAAGTTGTACAACTCGCATAATTTGTTTAGCAAAATTAAGTATATCGTCGGACGATAGATAGACATTCTTAATTTCAGGATTGAGAAATTGATTCTTTGGAAGTCTATTCATAATATGGTTGACTTTAGACCACATTTCAACAGAACCTAGAGATAGTATTAATAAATCTGACTCAGTTAGTGCTGTTTTGACATAATTGTCAATGTTTAAATTTTGATGTAGAACAGCTTCGTAACTTTCCGACTTATTCCAAAAACGAATTTCATCATAGAACACCTTTTGTTTGGAATCTATTAAAATATGATGATCCAATTCAAGTGCAATAACTTCTAAATCCTTTAGCAAGGAAGGAGCATTAAAAATGGTCTCGTAAGGAGAAAAAGTTTTAATTTGACTGTTGGAAAAATAGTCAATACCGAGTGATAAATTTCGTGCTGTACATGCTCCTAAGAAGCATATTTTTTCAGGACGATAAGTTAGAAAATATTTAGATTCATTTGATGAGTAAAAATGTAAGCTATCCATATAGTTCACCATCATATCCTAGAATATTTAATATGGTTTGAATATTACCGAAGCCACGCATAACTTGGTCAAAGTTTAATAGCACAGCGGATTCAATATTTAATTGTACTATTCCCATCAATATCGCCATTCCAGCGCGTATATCTTTGATATTGTATGTGTTGGATTGATAATTCGTGAGTGATAATTTGTCTAGTGTTTTTAAAGCACCATTATCTAATACTTTAATTCGTATACCTAGCTTCTCTAATTCAGCCACATGACTGGCTCTATGAATAAAAACTTCATCAAATAGAATGGAAGATATATTATGAGATGCTAGAAATTCTGATACAATGGGACCTAAATCAGTGGTGATAAATGGTGCAGCACCTAATCTTAGAAATTCAAAATACTCGGTTTCTATTTGAAATACTTTTTTGAATTGAATTGTGTGTTTATCTTCAATAATTTTTAATCCTAATTTTGTAAAAAGTTCAATGTAACTTTGGGGAATATCTTTGATAAGTATATTATCGAAAATGATATTTTCTAGCTCATCCCAGAATAGTAAAACATAGGATATAAGCATAGACATATCAGGAGGTAAGGTTATTTCAGTATTGACTATATCAATAGAATCTACTTTAGGGATTAAAATTTTATCAGATGTTAAATATTCTACAGTTCGATTAGTAGCTGATTCTAGTAATGTAATGAGGTAGCACACAGTAGGGTCTGGTGAAAGTCCGTTGATTCTAATTTCATTTGGATAAACATATGCCAAACTAATAGCATTGAAGAAAGCACCAACACTTTTACTCCCATCAGCGTAACAATTCAATGTGATATTTTTATTTAGTAAGTCATTTTTCTCAGAATAAAAGATTTTATTCTCTTCGTTATAGGTGTAGTTCGCTACGGTGGAGAGAATGTCAAGGTGTAAGTCAATAGGTCTAAAGCAAAAGTCATCTCCTCCAGGGAATGTGAACAACAGACGATGATAGCGATAGGTCAAAGCTGAGATAATACCGATGCTGGCTCGACTAATTTTATTAAGAGAGATGATGTCTTTAGGTGTATTTGTAGATTGGATTTCAATGGTGTCTTCACAGGTATATGAGTCAGACCAATGATTATTCCCTAGTTCATACAAAATATTTAAAAAGTCAAAAGCAGTGGGACAATTTCTAATAACTAATTTATGCTTATTCAGAAATAAGCTAGACAATAGAATATGAACACCAATAACTTTATCACCTTCAATCTTGATGTGATTTTTTAGAGTGGTAGAATTTTTACCCTGACTTTTCTTTTGCAATTTCATATTAAAGTGCTTAGGTAAAATGTCATCTGCTGTTTTAGAGAAGCTTTCTTTAGTCAAAGAACTTGGTTGATTTAAACTAACTTCTAAATCTTCGAAGGATATTTCTAGTAGTTTTGCATAAGCTATTAAGTCTTTAACATTGATATCACGAGAGCCATTTTCCCAGTTTGAGATAGCCTGTCGGCTTAGTTTTAATTGATTTGCTACAAATTCTTGAGTAAACCCCATTGATAATCTACGCTGTTTTAAAAAGTCACCAATCATAGGCGTATGTCTCCCTTATGTTAATTTGGTTATTATTATACTCGTATAAAATAAAATTTCAAGAATTTTCAGGCAACATTTTGTTGCGTAGCATGATGATCTAATATCTTCTGTAAATGGGGCGTACTTGTTTATGTCTAGGAGGACTGATGCGTCAGTTCTCCCGTTTTTATTTATGTGACTATTAGTCCGTCTCGCACCTAACGGAGCGAGACGGACTGAAAGGCACATAATATAAAAAAGCCTCACCAAAAAAAATTCTGGTGGGGCTTTTGGTGGGGAACCAATCAATTTTGACTGATTTTTAACCTTTTATAATAACCTAAAGTGCTGTTAAAACAACCATTTCACTTCAAATCATGTTTATAAATCATTCCCACTCAACAGTTGCAGGTGGTTTACTTGTGATATCGTAGACGATACGGTTAACGTGGTCAACTTCGTTTACGATGCGCACAGAAATCTTTTGGAGGACTTCCCAAGGGATCTTAGCGAAGTCAGCTGTCATACCATCGATAGAAGTGATAGCACGGATAGCGATGGTGTAGTCGTAAGTACGTCCATCTCCCATAACACCTACTGAACGAACGCCAGTGTTAACAGTGAAGTATTGCCAGATATCGCGGTCAAGACCTGCTTTAGCAATTTCTTCACGAAGGATAGCGTCTGATTCGCGAACTGTTTCAAGTTTCTCTTCAGTGATTTCACCCATGACACGAATAGCAAGACCTGGACCTGGGAATGGTTGGCGCCATACGATGTGGTCTGGCATGCCAAGTTCTGTACCAAGGGCACGAACTTCATCTTTGTAAAGAGTGTTGAGTGGTTCGATGAGTTCAAACTGCATGTCTTCTGGAAGTCCACCTACGTTGTGGTGAGACTTGATGGTTTGAGCAGTATCGGTACCAGACTCAATCACGTCAGTATAAAGAGTTCCTTGAGCAAGGAATTTCACATCTGTTAGTTTGCTTGCTTCGTCATCAAAGACATAAACAAACTCGTTACCGATAATCTTCCGTTTTTGTTCAGGATCAGATACACCAGCCAATTTATCAAGGAAACGTTTGGCAGCATCTGCTTTGACAATGTTCAAACCAAACTTACCACCAAGCATATCCATAACTTGGTCAGCTTCACCTTTACGGAGAAGACCGTGGTCTACAAAAATACAGATCAATTGATCCCCGATGGCTTTTTGGAGAAGAACCCCAACAACAGAAGAGTCAACACCACCAGAAAGTCCGAGGAGAACACGTTTGTCTCCAACTTTCTCACGGATTTGTTTGATTTGCATCTCGATGAAGTTATCCATTGTCCAGTCGCCTTTGGCACCACAGATGTTCAAGGCAAAGTTACGGAGGATATCATAACCGTGTACTGAGTGGCGAACTTCAGGGTGGAATTGGATACCATAGATTTTCTTGTCTGGATTTTCAATAGATGCGTAAGGACAGTCAGCAGAAGTTCCAGTACGAACAAAATCAGCAGGAATTTCTGTAACAGCATCCCCATGGCTCATCAAGACAAGTTGCTCATCTGGAGTACCCGCAAAAAGAGCTGATTCTGTGTGAGTCAATGTTGATTGACCGTATTCACGGTTACCAGCATCGCCAGCAGGAACAACCTTACCACCAAGCTTGTGAGTCAATAGCTGCATACCATAGCAGATTCCCAAAATCGGAATTCCAAGTTCAAAAATCTCTGGATCAATATCAAATGATCCTTCTTCGTAAACAGAGTTTGGACCACCTGAAAGTACAATCCCGATAGGATTGATAGCGCGGACTTCGTCAGCCGAAATCTTGTGACTTTTTAGTTCTGAAAAGACACCAATCTCACGGATACGACGTGAGATGAGTTGGTTGTACTGGCTACCATAGTCCAGTACGATGATCTTTTCGACATCTTGCAAATCAGTTGAAATGTTGCTCATCTTTTCCCTTTCTTAAAAGAAATATCTTCTTGAATATTCTATCATAAAAGGGTTAGAATTACCAACCAAACAAGTGCGGTTTGACTTTTCCCTATGAGATAGGGTACAATGGAAAAAATAAAGAAAAGAAGTGAGCAAGCATGTTACCAGCTTATATGAAAATCCACGACCAAATCAAGAAAGACATTGATGAGGGAAGTTGGAAAATTGGGGAAAGACTTCCAAGTGAGCGAGACTTAGCTGAGGAATTTGAAGTTAGCCGTATGACCCTGCGTCAAGCCATCTCCCTTTTGGTCGAGGAAGGAGTTTTGGAGCGTCGTGTGGGTAGCGGGACCTTTGTTTCTAGTACTCGTGTTCAGGAAAAAATGCGTGGAACGACTAGTTTTACGGAGATTGTAAAAGCTCAGGGTAAAACACCATCGAGTCATCTGATTTCCTATCGTCGAACGATCCCTAATGAGCAAGAAGTTGAAAAATTAGGGATCAAGGCTACTGAAAATATTATCCGGATGGAACGTGTTCGTTATGCAGATCAAGTTCCTGTAGTCTACGAGGTGGCTTCTATTCCTGAGAAATTTATCAAAAATTTTAAGAAAGAAGAAGTAACCAAGCATTTCTTTCAAACCTTGCAGAAACATGGTTATCGGATTGGTAAATCTCACCAGACCATTTATGCCCGCCTAGCCAAGGAAAAAATTGCTTATTACTTAGAGGTCGAAAAAGGGCATGCTATATTAGGACTGACTCAGGTGTCTTACTTTGATGATGGTACAGCTTTCGAGTATGTAAAGAGCCAATACGTCGGAGAACGTTTTGAGTTTTATCTAGAAAATAATTAGTTTTAACAATACTCTTGAAGTAAAATCAGATCTACTTTAAGAGTTTTTTTTATTTGGTTTGGATTAGAAAACATTTTCCTTCTGATAAAAATAGTAATCATACGAGTATTTTTCAAAGATTCGTGTTATAATAGTTAGGTTATATGGTCCCGATAAGGTGGCAGGATTGATTGCAAATACTCTTCCTACCAGTTCTTTGTAACTCTATAACGAATATTTTTTAAGGGGGGACATTTTTATGTCAGAACGTAAACTTTTCACGTCTGAATCTGTATCTGAGGGGCACCCAGATAAGATTGCAGACCAAATTTCAGATGCTATCTTGGATGCTATTTTAGAGCAAGATCCAGAAGCCCACGTTGCTGCTGAAACAGCTGTTTATACTGGTTCAGTGCATGTCTTTGGTGAAATTTCAACTACTGCTTATGTAGATATTAACCGAGTAGTTCGTGATACCATTGCAGAGATCGGTTATACCAATACTGAGTATGGATTCTCAGCTGAAACAGTAGGAGTTCATCCATCATTGGTAGAGCAATCTCCAGATATCGCTCAAGGTGTTAATGAAGCCTTGGAAGTTCGTGGAAATGCGGATCAAGATCCACTTGATTTGATTGGAGCTGGAGACCAAGGTCTCATGTTTGGTTTTGCGGTGGATGAAACTGAAGAACTTATGCCATTGCCAATCTCACTCAGCCACAAGTTGGTTCGTCGTTTAGCAGAGCTTCGTAAGTCTGGTGAAATTAGCTACCTTCGTCCAGATGCTAAATCTCAAGTTACTGTTGAGTACGATGAAAATGACCAGCCAGTGCGCGTGGATACAGTCGTTATTTCAACTCAACACGATCCAGAAGTGAGCAATGAACAAATTCATGAAGATGTGATTAACAAGGTTATCAAAGAAGTGATTCCAGCTTCTTATCTTGACGATGAGACTAAATTCTTCATCAATCCAACAGGTCGTTTCGTTATCGGAGGTCCTCAAGGGGACTCAGGTTTGACGGGTCGTAAGATCATCGTAGATACTTATGGTGGTTACTCACGTCACGGTGGTGGCGCTTTCTCTGGTAAGGATGCGACTAAGGTTGACCGTTCAGCATCTTATGCAGCTCGCTATATTGCCAAAAACATTGTTGCTGCAGGCCTTGCTAAGAAAGCAGAAGTACAATTGGCTTACGCAATTGGTGTAGCCCAACCTGTATCTGTTCGTATCGATACCTTCGGTACTGGTACAGTAGCGGAAAGCAAGCTTGAAAAAGCAGCGCGTCAAATTTTTGACCTTCGTCCAGCAGGAATCATTCAAATGCTTGACCTCAAACGTCCAATCTACCGTCAAACAGCGGCTTATGGACATATGGGACGTACAGATATCGACCTTCCATGGGAACGCTTGGATAAGGTTGATGCCTTGAAAGAAGCAGTTAAATAAAGTAAAAAGGAGTTGATTTAAACTCCTTTTTAGTTATGATTTATTGAGCGATATTCTTCAAAAAAGGGCTCTATAATTTCTGTAGTGGGTAAA
>NZ_KV807818.1:0-1497 GCF_001812125.1 Streptococcus sp. HMSC071D03 | reverse complement strand
AACTTGAGTTCTAAGGACTTTGTCTTCAATCTGACATGTGAGCTAGTTCTAGTTCACATGTTTTTGAGAAAAATCTTTTTGCTTAATTCTTTACTAGAAAATAAGCGGGGAATGTTAAACTGCCAAACTTTATGCTAGACTAGAAATATGGAACATCATTTTAATCATCGAGCAGAATCATTTGATTCTTCAAAAAATCAATTTTTGGCCGATCTTGTTTATCAGCATATAGTAAAACAAGTGCCTGATTTGTCGAACAAATCAGTCTTAGACTTTGGAGGCGGAACTGGCCTTATCGCCCTTCCTCTTGCCAAACAAGCTAAATCAGTGACCTTGGTTGATATTGCAGACAAGATGCTTGCGCAAGCTCGTCTCAAGATTGAAAGCCAAAAGCTTGCAAACCTATACTTGATTCAACAGGATTTATTACTTGAACCACTTGAAGAAGAGTTCGACCTTATTATCGTCAGTCGAGTTCTTCATCATATGCCTAATCTCGAGGACAGTCTGGCTATGTTCAAGGAACATGTGGCTCATGGCGGACAACTCTTTATCGCTGATTTTACTCTACCAGATGGAGAGACACACGGTTTTATCATTTCTGAACTTGAAGAAAGTCTCAGTCAACAAGGTTTCTCGGAAATAACAAGTCAAATACTCTACAGCTCAGACCATCTCTTTCTCCATAAACCTTCCCAATTATTTCTTACAAGCAGCAAGAATATTTAGCCCTTAGAGTATCAGATAAGCCCTAAAAACAAAGCAAATGCTAATCTTTACTCAGTTTTTGCATTTTCCCAATAGATAAGGTATAATAGTTGTATTGTCTTTTGGGGTCGTTACGGATTCGACAGGCATTATGAGGCATATTTTGCGACTCGTGTGGCGACGTAAACGCTCAGTTAAATATAACTGCAAAAAATAACACTTCTTACGCTCTAGCTGCCTAAAAACCAGCAGGCGTGACCCGATTCGGATTGCTCGTGTCTGATGACAGGTCTTATTATTAGCGAGATACGATCAAGCTTCGTCTAGCAGTTTGATAAGAGATTTATAGACTCGCAGTTCCTAGGCTTGAGTTATGTGTCGAGGGACTGTTAAAACAATACATAACCTATGGTTGTAGACAAATATGTTAGCAGGTGTTTGGACGTGGGTTCGACTCCCACCGGCTCCATTATATTAAAAAACGTTGATGATCTCAACGTCAGAACGAAGACAAACGTCATTTTTGGCGTTTGTTTTTTTCTCTTTTCAAAAATAGTTTGTCTCATCATCTGATATTCTATTCAAAAATCTGAATTTGAGAAAAATAAAAAGGGATATTTCCTATCCATTTCACCAGTTTTTTGATATTTAAACACGCCAAAGTAAGCCCAACCTGATCCTCCATTTTGGACTTTCCTATCTCAAATTATGGTACTCCTTAGCCGTTCCAAAGAGTCGTTCAATTGTTTCTTTGTGCTTCTTATAGAGCTCTTTCATTTCTCTTTGGTG
>NZ_KV807817.1:60548-60910 GCF_001812125.1 Streptococcus sp. HMSC071D03 | reverse complement strand
GATTGACCAGCGGGTTTAAAATTGGTGCTAGCTTATTTCTTAACAGATTTTCCTTTTCTAGGATAAAGCAGATTCTGTTTGGTTAACCCCAATTTTCCATGATGGATCCAGTAGTAGATGGTAGAAATGCCCACGTTAACCCCTTTAGCCTTGACCATCATTTCAGGAGAAAACTTTTGATTATGATAGTGGAGAATCTTTTCCTTTAGTTCCTTGGTTAAGCTTGATTTCTTGACCGAGCGCTTGCGATTGCTTTCATAAGCTTGTTGAGCATAGTAGGCAGAATAAACCTTTTTGAAGCGCCCTTTTCCAAGGCATTGTAGGACTATCCCGCGCTTGATTTCAGTGTGGATAGTTTGAGG
>NZ_KV807817.1:22014-60448 GCF_001812125.1 Streptococcus sp. HMSC071D03 | reverse complement strand
ATAACACAGAGGTGTTTTCTTATGCCTATAAGAGATTTCATTTGGCAAGAGGAACCCTTGAAGCTGTTTTGTCAGCTAAACCAAGGCTAGTCTTAGCCTTGGCTCGCCAGCCTAACAGCATCAAGCCTCTTATCAAATGAAATCGAGTACTAGCTATAAGCTAGTTGAAACATCTAATTTTTAGGAGGGCTGGATGGCTAACTTCATTATAGAACTTTCAAAGCTAAAAAGAATCAATAAAATTTAAAAAAATAAGCAAAAACTCTTGCACTAATCAAAGTAGTGTGGTATACTTATAAATGGTTTGAAAAAACTGCCTAAGACAGTAGGGGAGCTCGACTCATAAATATCCTACCGAGGACAAAACGTATCATTTAAAAAGAAGCGTATTGTACTTTCGTGTCTAGGTTTGGGCGCGTTTTTCTTTTGGAAAAATTCCCCAAGCAAAATAATTACGGAGGTGAACACACTAATGAGTGAAGCAATTATTGCTAAAAAAGCGGAACTAGTTGACGTAGTAGTTGAGAAAATGAAAGCTGCTGCATCAATCGTCGTTGTAGACGCTCGTGGTTTGACAGTTGAACAAGATACAGTTCTTCGTCGTGAGCTTCGTGGAAGCGAAGTTGAGTACAAAGTTATCAAAAACTCAATCTTACGTCGTGCAGCTGAACAAGCTGGACTTGGAGAATTGGCATCTGTTTTTGTTGGACCATCTGCTGTAGCATTTTCTAACGAAGATGTTATCGCACCAGCGAAAATCTTGAACGACTTTGCTAAAACTGCTGACGCACTTGAAATCAAGGGTGGTGCAATCGAAGGCGCTGTCGCATCAAAAGAAGAAATCGTTGCTCTTGCAACTCTTCCAAACCGCGAAGGACTTCTTTCTATGCTCCTTTCTGTACTTCAAGCGCCAGTGCGCAACGTTGCTCTTGCAGTCAAAGCGGTTGCAGAAAGCAAAGAAGACGCAGCTTAATCTTAAGCTACGCAGCGTAGCTTAGCTACGAAAAAAATAAAAAAACTAATTTTAAAACTTATTTGGAGGAAATAACAATGGCATTGAACATTGAAAACATTATTGCTGAAATTAAAGAAGCTTCAATCCTTGAATTGAACGACCTTGTAAAAGCTATCGAAGAAGAATTTGGTGTAACTGCAGCTGCTCCTGTAGCTGTAGCTGCTGCTGGTGGTGCTGAAGAGGCTGCTAAAGATTCATTTGACGTTGAATTGACAGCTGCTGGCGACAAGAAAGTCGGCGTTATCAAAGTTGTACGTGAAATCACAGGTCTTGGTCTTAAAGAAGCTAAAGAACTTGTTGATGGTGCACCAGGTGTCATCAAAGAAGGCGTTGCAGCTGCAGAAGCTGAAGAAATCAAAGCTAAATTGGAAGAAGCTGGAGCTTCAGTTACTCTTAAATAAGAGGCATATACCAATTAGAATTCGGAATACTATAGTATCAGCCTTTTAGAATCGTGAACACATTTTAGAAACTGATAAATTAATTTAGTTTCCTACCAAAAACCCTACCAAAAATTAATTTGGCAGGGTTTTTCTTTTTAATAAAATTATTTTGGAGAACAGTTGAATATTGTTCTCCTTTTTTTATTTTCAGGAGGGAAAATGACAAAAGAATTACAATCATCACGCTATATTGTCATTTCATTTTTAGTACGTGAAATGGGAATTGACATTGTTGAAGCCATCTCTCTTATGGCTGAATTAGAAAAAAGTGGATTGGTTCGATTGGAATCAAGTGGAGATTTAATACTCAAAGAACTTGGAGGAGCGCTATGAAACGAATAACCGCAAATCAATACCAAACTTCAGAACGGTATTACAAATTACCTAAAATTCTTTTTGAGGATGAGAAATATATGGATATGAAACTAGAAGTAAAGGTAGCTTATTCTATTTTAAAGGATCGTTTAGAATTATCTCTCAGTCGTGGTTGGATAGATGAAGAAGGAGCGGTTTATTTAGTATTTTCTAATTCTAAACTGATGAGGCTATTAGGTTGTTCGAAGTCAAAATTACTGTCCATCAAAAAAACTCTTAAAGAATATGACTTAATTGATGAAGTCCAACAGTCTTCAAGTGAGAAAGGGAGACTAGCTAATAAGATTTATTTAGGGGAGTTGTCTTCTACCCCAGTAGCTAGTTCGAACAGGCCTAGTGTTAAAAAAAGACTAGGGCAGGATGAAAATGAAACGGCCCCCGTCTCTTATTCAGCCCCTAGTGAGACTGAAGTTAGTGAGACTAAATATAGTGAGACTGATTCTTTATTTATTGAGGATGAGGAAGAAAGGAATTCTCAACCTATTTTGAGAAGAAAAGTAGAAAAGGTCACAAAATATGATCGAGATTATATTTGGGGATTAGTACAAGATCAATTTAGACGAGAGGGTTTTTCTGAAACAGCCAGTGATATAGCTATGACTGATTTTGAGAGAATCTATCAATATGCTCTTGACAATGTTCGCTTTGTTAGACGAGCGGAAGTACTTGCTGAATTTGTGTTTAACGGCTTGTATTCCGTTTGGAATAACCGTGTTAGAAAAGGAGGTGGTTAAATGTCGCCAATCGAGTGGATATTAGTTATGCTTATTGTCATTTCAAGTGGAGTGACAGTTCTGACAATGATAGTCGATAAGAAAGGGGTGATAAAGAAATGAGATTTATTGATTTATTTTCAGGTATCGGTGGCTTTCGTCTTGGAATGGAAAGTGTCGGACACGAGTGTATTGGATTTTGTGAGATTGATAAATTTGCTAGGAAATCTTATAAGTCCATTTTTCAAACGAAAGGAGAAATAGAATTTCATGACATACGAGATGTTTCAGATGACGAATTTAAAAAACTTAGAGGGAAAGTCGATGTCATCTGTGGGGGATTCCCTTGTCAAGCATTTTCAATCGCAGGAAGACGATTGGGATTTGAAGATACTAGAGGCACTTTATTCTTTGAAATTGCTAGGGCGGCCAAACAAATCCAACCACGTTTTCTTTTTCTTGAAAATGTTAAAGGCCTACTCAATCACGATAAGGGACGGACGTTCACCACAATCCTTACCACGCTTGATGAATTGGGGTTTGATGTTGAGTGGCAGGTGCTTAACAGTAAGGATTTTGGCGTTCCCCAAAACAGAGAGAGGGTGTTTATTATCGGACATTCTAGAAAGAGAGGTACCAGACTCTTATTTCCTTTCAGACGAGAAGGTCAAGCAACTAACTCTGAGACTTTAAAAATATTAGGGAATTTGAATCCATCAAAAAGTGGAATGAGTGGTAAAGTCTATTATTCAGAAGGTCTTGCACCAACCTTAGTTCGTGGAAAAGGAGAAGGATTTAAAGTTGCGATTCCTTGTATGACACCAGACAGATTAGAAAAAAGACAAAATGGTAGACGTTTCAAGGATAATCAAGAGCCAATGTTTACTTTAAATACTCAGGATCGCCATGGTATTGTCGTTGTTGGAGATTTACCAACTAGCTTTAAGGAAACTGGTCGCGTCTATGGAAGTGAGGGCTTATCTCCAACACTGACTACGATGCAAGGTGGAGATAAAATCCCCAAAATACTGATTCCAGAACCAATCCAATTTCTAAAAGTCCGAGAGGCAACGAAAAAAGGATATGCTCAAGCAGAAATAGGAGATTCAATCAATTTGGAGAGACCAAGTTCTCAGTATCGTCGTGGTAGAGTTGGAAAAGGTATAGCGAATACGTTAACAACCAGTGGGCAAATGGGAGTAGTAGTGGCTAGCTATGAAGGAGAAGATAAACAAGTTTATCATGTAGCCGGTGTCTTAATAGATGGACAATTTTACCGTCTGAGGATACGACGAATCACTCCTAAAGAGTGTTTTCGACTGCAGGGATTTCCTGATTGGGCTTTTGAAGCTGCTAGAAAAGTCTCTAGTAATAGTCAGCTCTATAAACAAGCTGGTAATAGCGTAACAGTTCCTGTGATTGCCGCAATCGCAATGAAATTAAAAGAAATAGAGGAAAAAGATGAAAGCTTTAAATAAAGAGTCAATACTAGATTGTGACGAATTAGAAACAGAATTACATGATGCAGAAATCAGACAGCTGGATGAACAAATATTTTTGATGCCCAATTATCCATGTGAGTTTGAGGTGACATTTTTAGATGATTACCATAAAAAACGCAACTACCCCCTATTTTACGAATCCTATCTTCAAAACATTATGGAATTCCTGGAAAGTCAGGATATAAAGAACGGAGCTGATGCCTTTGTAGATGATCATCAGAATCTTGTTTTTGTTTTATATGGACAAGGCTATCGAGCCGAGGGAAAAGAGGGAATACTTACAACCCAAGTAACTGTAAAAGCTTATGATGAAGACAAGAAACCGATTAACTTCGCAAATTTATTAGATTCCTTAATCGTCTCAGAATATCAAATGGAACCGAATCTTTGGGAGGTCTCTCATGATTGATCTCTATCTAAGTAAAAATAGCCAAAGAAATCAACTTCTTTTGGATTTCTTTCAAAAGTATGGCATAGAGGTCACTCCTCATTCTATTTCTGAAATGACAAAGGATAAATTAATTGAGTTGATGAGCTATTCTTCAGATTGTTTTGAATTTTTATCTCCCAATTTATTACGATTTAAGAACCGTGACAATCTAAGATTAACGGATTTCGTTGAGATGATTTTAAAAAATCCTGAACTAACCATCAGACTTCCTCTTGCGGTTTCAAATAAGCGAGTTTATCCAAATCTGAATTTGGAAGAGGCTAGAGCTCTATTGCCAAGAGATACGAAACAATTGATTTACATGGCACAAACACATTATTTATCTAACTAAAGGAGAAGCAATATGGCTGAACGATTTTGGGAGAACTTGTCCATTATTTTGGCTGAAAGAAATATCAGCTGGATTGAGTTAACCAGAAAAATGTTTGCGGGAGAGTTTCACTATCCAAGTGAATTGAATCGCTTGTATCAAAAGATTCGTCACTACAAGATGGAACAACGAATGCCTCAAAGTCCATGGGTAGAAAGGATTGTGCAGGTATTAGATTTAGATTATGAAGATTTATTTCGGAGGTAACTATGAAAAGAATAATTCCAGTATATATATTCCAACAAGTAAATGTCCTATTGGTATCCCTATACTTACTGAAATTTTTTTGTATCGGTGAGTTAACTATACTACAGATTCTCTATGGTTCGTCACTCATTTCTTTTTTATGGATGTATGATCAACGTAAACAAGTGGCTAAGGTCAATATGAAAATTAGGATAAAGTGGCTTGGTATTGGATTCGTTAGTCTACTGATTATAAGTCTATGTTTTAGTCTGATTCATGCTCAAGGAACCACGAATCAAGCAAACTTAATTGGACTTCAACATCAAGTTCCTTGGTTTTCATTTTTATTGTTCTTAATCAATGCGAGTATGGTTGAAGAATTTTTGTATCGAGAAATTTTATGGAACTTGGTCAGAAAATTAGATATTCGAGTTGCTTTGACAAGCGTTTTGTTCGCTTTAGCTCATCATCCAGGAACCATTCTAGCTTGGTGTTTGTATGTTTCCTTGGGAATGTTTTTAGGGATGGTACGCTATAAATCGGACTTATGGGGCAGTATGGGGCTACATTTGGTGTGGAACCTACTAGTTTATAGTTTGCTGCTTTTTTAGACCAAATTAGCTTGTTTTAGGGCAATGAAATGCTAACGTTATGTAACAATGTTAGTCTTTTATTTCAAAATCTTTGTTTAGTATGAATTTAGTTCTACAGAAAAATAAGAAATGTGATAAAAATTTCAACTACTCTTATCTATAATAAAGCTACCTGTTCTTTGAAAATTGAATCCACTCCGTCTTGATTAGCGTGCCTGTGTAAGTAGGGACTGAGAGTATTCCCCTGTGAAGGGCAACTGGCACAAGACGTGTGTGAGAATTTTCTAACAGACACGGAGTTTATCGTTACCAGACTTAAACGATGCGACAAACTAGATAAAGGAGTTAATCATGAAGGTAGTAAACTTGTATGATTTGAAACAAATGGGAAATAAAGGTGGTTGTACCATCCAATTGATTCATCACTTTCCTTTTGGTATGGGCTTAGGACATCTCAAAAAAGACTACATTGAATTTAAACGTGTTGGTATCGTTGATGGGAAAGCAGTAGAAGTTACTCTTCGAGAACCTTATTCGAGAGATCTACTGCAGGTTGTTAAGTCGATTAAGCAACGTCAGAAATTGATAGCTTATCGTTATAAAGAAGGAAAGCTGCTATTTGTGAAGAAGGAGGCATCAGATGTCCTCTGAACAACAGGAACGAATGGCAGTTCAATATGCAGAGCGTAGTCTTTTATTTACTGTAAGAAGTCTCTTAAAGATTCTAGAATGGTCTAGACGTCAGGCTTTAGCACAGGATTCCGCCTATAAGATAGGGGTGCAGAAATTAGAAGAATTGCTACAATCTCCTTATTCGATTGATACGATTAATCTGAAAAAAGATTTTTTAGACAAACCAATTGATATAGAGAAATTTAAAGCTTTTTTAGAGAAAGAAGAGATTCCTTTAGCCATCGCTTGGCAAGGGGATTCTCTACATTTCTACACGAAAGACCGTTCGATTCTAGACAATCATTTAGACCATCTGTTAGAAAAAATGGTTAATGATCCGGAGAAATTAGCTGATTTTACCATGGATAAGTCATTAGACGATGCAATTGATGAGGCTAAATCCCAAATTACCTTTAGACAAGAAGGAGCCGTAAAACAGAAAGAGATGGTGAGATGATGTACAGTGGAAAGAAATTCCTACTATTCTCACTGTTAGGTATCTTACTAGGCTATCTTTTTCATCGTTTGACGCTTTTGTATGATTCCTATACTGGCAATAGCTTAGATAAATGGACTCATCTCCTGATGGAAGGTCAAGATGAAGTTCTTCAGTCGCCATGGAATGTTTCTTTTACTGGAAAATCAAGTGCTTTTTTTCTACTAGGTTTTGTGATGATGTTACTAGTTTATCTCTATCTAGAGACTGGTAAAAAACAATACCGAGAAGGAGTAGAATACGGGAGCGCACGTTTTGGAACTCTAAAAGAAAAGAAGCTCTTTTACGGTAAAGAATTTTCTCATGATACGATCTTAGCACAAGATGTTCGTTTGACATTATTAGATAAAAAAATACCCCAATATGATAGAAATAAGAATATTGCGGTGATCGGAGGTTCAGGAAGTGGGAAGACATTTCGCTTTGTAAAACCCAATCTGATTCAGATGAATAGTTCCAATATTGTCGTGGATCCTAAAGATCACTTAGCTGAGAAAACAGGAAGACTCTTTTTGGAACATGGCTACCAAGTAAAGGTGCTAGATTTAGTCAATATGAAGAACTCAGATGGCTTCAATCCTTTTCGCTATATAGAGACAGAAAATGATTTGAATCGCATGCTGACGGTTTATTTCAATAACACCAAAGGCTCTGGCTCCCGAAGTGACCCATTTTGGGATGAAGCTTCTATGACTTTGGTACGAGCTTTAGCCTCCTACTTGGTCGATTTCTATAACCCACCTAAAACAAGAGAACAGCTCATAGAAGAAAGTCGTTTAAGTCAAAAGGAATATCAAAACTTGTTGAAACGTCAAAAAAAAGAAGTGGAAGAGCGAAAAAAACGAGGGCGTTATCCAAGTTTTGCTGAAATCTCAAAACTCATTAAACACTTATCTAAGGGTGAAAACCAAGAAAAAAGTGTCTTAGAAATTCTATTTGAAAATTATGCTAAAAAGTATGGAACTGAAAATTTTACCATGCGAAATTGGGCAGATTTCCAAAATTATAAGGATAAGACTCTGGATTCTGTTATAGCTGTAACCACTGCTAAATTTGCCCTCTTCAATATTCAAAGTGTCATGGATTTGACCAAAAGAGATACCCTTGATATGAAGACATGGGGCAAGGAAAAATCAATGGTTTACTTAGTTATCCCAGATAACGATAGTACCTTTCGCTTTCTTTCAGCCCTCTTTTTTTCAACCGTATTTCAAACCCTAACAAGACAAGCAGATATTGATTTTAAGGGTCAATTGCCTCTTCATGTGAGAGTTTACTTAGATGAGTTCGCAAATATCGGAGAAATCCCAGATTTTGCTGAACAAACCTCAACAGTCCGTTCTCGAAATATGAGTCTCGTTCCCATTCTTCAAAATATTGCCCAACTTCAAGGGCTCTATAAAGAAAAAGAAGCTTGGAAAACCATTCTTGGGAACTGTGATAGCTTAGTCTACTTAGGTGGGAATGATGAAGACACCTTTAAATTTATGAGTGGATTACTCGGTAAACAAACCATTGATGTTCGAAATACTAGTCGTTCCTTTGGCCAGACAGGTTCAGGATCCCTTTCTCATCAAAATATTGCTCGTGATTTAATGACACCTGATGAAGTCGGAAATATGAAACGGCATGAATGCTTGGTTCGAATTGCTAATATGCCTGTCTTTAAAAGCAAAAAATACAATTCAACCAAGCATCCAAACTGGAAGTACCTAGCCAATCAAGAAACCGATGAACGGTGGTGGAACTATCAAATCAATCCTTTGAATCAAAGACAAGAAAATCATCTTGAAGGCCTTAGAATTCGTGATTTAACTTTTGAATCTAGTTTAAAATAAAAATAGAAAAGAGGAAATAGATGATTACGCATTTTAAAGGTTTTGTTTATGGAGTAGACGCAAGTGCCATGTTTGCACAAGCTATGTCTTTGTTACAGAAGGGATTGATTGCGGTTGGTGCCTTTCTCGTTGTTGTGGGGATTGTCAACCTTGCAACCAACATTAAAGATGGTGGACCAGGTGTTCGGAATGCCATTCTTGAAATTGTCGGTGGAGTTATGGTCGGGGCTGCTGGAGCCTTTGTAACCCAGATTTCAATTTAGGAGGATAAACAATGACATGAATCTTAGTTTAGTCTCACCCTTTGTTTACCTTGCATCTGAAAAAATATCAGCTGAAAATTTATTTGAAGGATTTAATGTGGATTTACAATCTACGGTAGATCTGATTAAATCTCTATCTAGCTACAATCCAACCGTTTGGACTTATATGTCTAGTATTACTAAAAGTGTCATGCAGCCTCTTGGAGTGGCGATTTTATCAGTTGTTCTCATCTTAGAATTTTCAAAGATGGCAAAGAAAATTGCTAACTCAGGTGGAGCGATGACCTTTGAAGCATTAGCGCCGATGTTGATTAGTTATATTATGGTCGCAGTTGTAATTACCAACACTACCGTCATTGTAGAAGCCATCATCGGGATTGCGAGTCATGCCATTGAACAAGTGGCTTCGATTGTGGCTCACGGTGGGGCAAAGTATGATACCATCTCTGGATTAAAAGGTTCAGGCTTTATTGGCCGGATGATTGTAGGCTTTTTCGCCCTCCTCATTTGGCTTGTTCGGATAGTAAGTGCAGCCATGGTCAATCTTTTGGTATCCATTCGATTTATTCAACTTTACCTTATGATTCCATTTGCCCCTCTTACGATTCCAACATTTTTAAGTGATGAGTGGAAGTCTATTGGTATTGGCTATTTAAAAAATATTATGGTCTATGCGGTACAAGGGGTTCTTATTTTTCTGATTGTTTCTCTTGTTCCTTTGTTTGAATCTGCTGGGAAAATAGCTGTTTCAAATGGTGCAGGAGTCCTGCAATCTCTTGCGATTATGTTTGGTAGTTTAATACAAGCTATCTTACTGATTATTGCCCTCGTTGGTTCTCAACGTACGGCTCGCTCAATCTTAGGTATGTAATTAGATAAAGGCTAGGAAGTGATTGCTTCTTAGCCTTTTTAGAAAGGAAAGTCATGAATACACGTGTCTTTAAAGACATCTCAAAATACCAACACAGGGCTTGGTTAGGTTTCACCACAAGACAAATCGTCTTTGTTTTACCAGCCTTTATTGTCACAATTATTGTTTTGGGCTTGAATCTCTTTTTCTGGCAATTTGGAGATTGGTTTGTTTACGGTTTTGTGTTTGCTTTTACCATCCCCCTCATGCTATTTGGAGTCTATAAACCCAATGATTTATATTTTGGACATTACTTGAAATACCGTCTTCATTTTGAACTAACGGTTCCCCTACGCACAATTACAGGAAAGAAAGGACCTGAACATGAAAAGAAAATCAAATACATTAAAGAAACAAAAAACTTCAATGATTAATAAAAAGGAAGAAGTTAAAGGGAAAAAAGAGGAAGTGTTACCATCAACGGCTAATACTCTTTCTTATCAAGCCCTGTATCAAAATGGTCTGATGCAGGTGAAAGAAGATTATTTCTCACAAAGCTATTTACTTGGTGATGTCAATTACCAGACCGTTGGTTTAGAAGACAAGGGGGCAATCATTGAGAAGTATTCTGATTTGATTAACTCCCTAGATGACCAAACAAACTTCCAATTGACCATCTTTAATAAAAGATTGAATTTAGAAAAGTTTAGACAAAGTGTTTTGTATGAGGAAAAAGAAGATGGATATGATACCTATCGTAAAGAATTGAATCGGATGATGAATCAGAATTTAGACAGTGGTGAAAATAATTTTTCAGCTGTGAAACTGATTAGCTTTGGTAGAAAGGATTCTAATCCCAAACAAGCCTATCGTTCCTTGTCCCAAATAGGAGAATATTTCAAGAGTGGTTTCTCAGAAATTGATGCACGATTTGAATCCTTGGCTGGAGAAGAGCGTGTCAACTTGTTGGCCGATATGCTTAGAGGAGAACACCATCTTCCTTTTTCTTACCGTGATTTAACGAGATCTGGTCAGACAACTCGTCACTTCATAGCGCCTAATCTCTTAGATTTCAAAAACAAGAATTACCTACAAATCAATGACCGCTTATTGCAGATTGTCTATGTGAGAGACTACGGCATGGAATTAGGTGATCAGTTTATCCGAGACCTCATGCAAGGAGATTTGGAATTGATAGTTAGCCTTCATGCTCAAAGTTCGACCAAGGCAGATGCCATGAAGAAACTACGAACAAAGAAGACCTTAATGGAATCCCAAAAGATTGGGGAACAACAAAAACTTGCCCGTACAGGTATCTATTTAGAAAAAGTAGGCCATGTTTTAGAAAGCAATATCGATGAAGCTGAGGAACTCTTAAAAACCATGACCGAGACAGGAGATAAACTATTTCAAACAGTCTTCTTGATTGGTGTCTTTGGTCAGGATGAAGAAGAACTCAAACAAGCCCTAGACACTATTCAACAAGTGGCCGGCTCAAATGACCTAATGATTGATAAACTTCCATATATGCAAGAAGCAGCCTTTAATAGTTTGCTGCCATTTGGTTGTGATTTTTTAGAGGGAGTATCACGGAGTTTATTAACGTCCAATGTAGCAGTGAACTCACCTTGGACTTCAGTAGATTTACAAGACCGTAGTGGGAAATATTACGGTATCAATCAAATATCAAGTAATATTATTACCATTGATCGTAGCCTATTAAATACACCGTCTGGTCTGATTTTAGGAACATCTGGAGCTGGGAAAGGGATGGCAACCAAGCATGAAATTATCACGACCAAAATCAAGGAATCTGGTGAAAATACTGAAATTATTATCGTGGATCCAGAAGCAGAATACAGTGTCATTGGACGAGCTTTTGGTGGAGAAATGATTGATATTGCGCCCGACTCCCAAACTTATCTCAATGTCCTTGACTTGTCTGAGGAAAATATGGATGAAGATCCTGTAAAGGTAAAATCAGAATTTCTTTTATCCTTTATCGGCAAGTTATTGGATAGAAAAATGGATGGAAGAGAAAAATCGATTATCGACCGAGTCACCAGACTCACCTATCAGTCATTTAAAGAGCCTTCTTTGGAAGAATGGGTCTTTGTCTTGAGTCAACAACCAGAAGAAGAAGCGCAGAATTTGGCACTTGATATGGAACTGTATGTCGAAGGTTCTCTTGATATTTTTTCTCATAAGACCAATATTCAGACAGGATCTAATTTCTTGATTTATAACGTTAAGAAGTTAGGAGATGAGCTGAAACAAATCGCTCTTATGGTTGTTTTTGATCAGATATGGAATCGTGTCGTTCGGAATCAAAAATTAGGGAAGAAGACCTGGATTTATTTTGATGAAATGCAGCTTCTCTTACTAGATAAATATGCCAGTGATTTCTTCTTTAAATTGTGGAGTCGTGTCAGAAAATATGGAGCCAGTCCGACTGGAATAACTCAAAACGTCGAAACCTTATTGTTAGATCCAAATGGTAGACGAATTATTGCAAATAGTGAATTTATGATTCTCCTCAAGCAAGCAAAAAATGACCGAGAAGAATTGGTTCAACTCTTAGGCTTGTCAAAAGAACTCGAAAAATACCTTGTCAATCCAGAAAAAGGGGCAGGACTGATAAAAGCTGGTTCAGTTGTTGTTCCCTTCAAAAATAAGATTCCTCAAGGTACTCAATTGTTTGATATCATGAGTACAGATCCTGATAAAATGGCTTCTAATTAAGGGGAAGGTAAATGAAGGATAAAAGAGAAATCATACGTGCCCGAAAGGCATTTAGAAGAAGCCTAAAAGATGAGAAAAAATTCTTGAAAAAAGGAAAGAAGGAGGTGTGGAAACAGAAAAAAGATTCCTCTGTACTGGATGAAAAAGCATGGAAAAAAGAGATAAAGCAAAAGCTAGAGGAGATGAGAGAAGCTTCAAAGGAGAGAGTAAAACAAGCAAATGAAGATTACAATCACATCCTTCAAAATAGTCCTCCATCTCTTTTGAATCGGAAAGAATTAAGAGACAGACGATTACCTCATGCTAGGAAACGATTGAAAATAGCCAAGAAGCAATTTAGAGCAGCCAAGGTAGAAGCAAAAGAAGAAAGAAAAGAGAGTCGTAAAGAAAGAAAAACCAATCAAAAATTTCTCTACGGTCAGGAATCGAAACAAAAATCTAATTTTTTCTTTCACGGGAAGAATCTAGAAGAATTAAAAGCTAAGAAAGAAGTCAAGGCCGCAAAAGAGAATCTAAAATCTACTAAACAAGCCTATAAGTCCAAAAAAGTCAGTAGGAAAGCCAAAACTTTTCTTTATGTCCTTGGACGTGAAGGTGGAGAGTTAGCTTCAGAAAATGAAGATTTAGAAGGTTATCGCACGCTTCAAGAGACTATCAGAAAAGGAAAACGCTACAGTCGGCTTTCTTATAATCTTGGAAAAGCTAGTGTCAAAACAGGACAAGTAACAGGTCGTTTTACCAAGAAAAGACTGACCAATACAAAAGAGCGATACCATCATTTTAAGGATGGAAAAGGATGGAAACTAGCGAAAGAGAATCCAAGCTCCTTTAAAAATCGGTTTCGAAAATTAAAGAAACAAGGTCTTACAAGTGTCCGAAATATCTATCAAAAACTAAAAGCAGCCTTTTCCTTCTTTACATTTGCGGCTGGAAATCCTGCAACATGGATAGTTGGAGGATTAGTCTTTCTTCTCTTACTTATGATGAGCTTCTTTTTGGGATTTTCATCTGCTAGTTTGATTCAACAAGATGAATTTGAATTAACAAAAGCTTATACCCACCTAACTTGGGAAGACGCAGAACATACTCGTACAAATGACAAAGGAATTACCTATTACACAAAAGTTGATGATGTGATGGGGTATATGAACTTTAAATTCCATGACTATGAGTTACACAAACCAGTTCACTTATTTAGTTCCGAAACTTACAAGGATTATCTGTCTACTTTGTGGCATGATTTAAACGATGGAGAAGATTTAAAATCCATGCAAGATCTCTATGAAACTCCTAAGTATAAACTATCGAAAGACGATCAAGAGGAAATAAAGGAACTAAAAGAAGAGGGTGTGTATGCTTCCATGCAGGAATTGGACAATCCATTTGAGGGGAAAAGCAACGAAGATAGTCTAACCATGACTTATCGTTATGGATACTATGATTTAGACGGAAAACCTACTCTTCAGGAGTACATTCTACTAGAAGCAAAGGCTCACCAAACGATTGTCGCACCAATGGATGGGGTCGTATCACTAGAGGGTGACAATATAATTCTCACTAACGGAAAAGGAGAGAATGAGAGTCGATTGACCTTGTATTCTATCCATAATGGCCGTGCGATTGAGGGTACAAGAGTCCTAACAGGTGATATTATTGGTGAAACACCAGACGATACAGGTTTGAAAGTTTCCTATCAAAAGTATAAGAACAAGAAAGAAAAATTGGTGTATGTCAATCCGCAATTTTATTTTCCAAAAGTCATTCAACTTCAGACCACTATCTTACCTGCCATTGGTCAGTTTGGTGGGGATGAGTTTGAACGAGCGAAACATATTTATGAGTTTTTGAAATCTCAAGGGGCAAGTCCCCAAGCCATTGCGGCTATTTTAGGAAATTGGTCGGTAGAATCTTCTATCAATCCTAAACGAGCTGAGGGAGATTATTTATCTCCTCCAGTTGGCGCTACCGATTCCTCATGGGATGATGAAAGCTGGTTAGCAATTGGAGGGCCAGCCATTTATAGTGGTGCTTATCCTAATATTCTTCATAGAGGTCTAGGTTTAGGGCAATGGACAGATACCGCAGATGGATCAACACGTCATACAGCCTTGTTAAATTATGCACGCACCCAAAATAAGAAATGGTATGATTTAGACCTCCAACTTGATTTTATGCTTCATGGGGATAGTCCTTACTATCAAAGTTGGTTAAAGGATTTCTTTGGAAATACGGGCAGTGCAGCTAATCTCGCTCAACTCTTTCTGACCTATTGGGAGGGAAATTCTGGTGATAAACTACTGGAAAGACAAACCAGAGCAACGGAATGGTATTACCAAATTGAAAAAGGCTTCAGCCAAACAAATGGAGGACAGGCAAAAAGTGACCCGCAATCCCTTGAAGGGGTTCGTGGGGACTTGTATGATCATTCTGTTCCTGGTGGTGGAGATGGTATGGCCTATGCCTATGGACAATGTACATGGGGTGTTGCGGCTCGTATGAATCAATTAGGCTTAAAATTAAAAGGAAGTAATGGAGAGAAGATTTCAATCATTAATACCATGGGAAATGGTCAGGACTGGGTTGCGACAGCTTCAAGTCTTGGTGGGGAAACGGGCTCTACACCAAGAGCAGGTGCTATTGTTTCTTTTGTAGGAGGTACACATGGCACACCAGCTATCTACGGTCATGTGGCTTTTGTCGAGAAGGTCTATGATGATGGGTCTTTCCTTGTGTCTGAAACTAACTATGGTGGCAACCCTAACTATACCTTTAGAAAAATCTCTCAAGCAGATAGTGCCATTAGTTTTGCCTATACTACGAAATAGAAGAGTTTACACTTGAAATTTTAGATATTTTCAGGTAAAATAAATAGTGTAGATGAGTGGTCGGCTCATGGTCAATCTGATAGTAATCTTGGACATAAGGGCCAAGCGGTGGCGGACACCAGAACGAAATCCGATAGCAATCTTGGACGTAAGGGCCAAGCGGTGGCAGACACCAGAATAAACCGACTGACTAGGTGGCTTACAGACTCTGTAAACCACCTTTTTTGTGAGGAAAATATGGAAATTATGGAAAATATGGAAAATTTTGAAGTTTATCGTAATCCTAATTACACCGAAAAAATAAAACTTCAGCGTTTTTTTACACAGTTACAAATTGCGGCTTCTTTTTTTAAAAAACACTTTGTTGGCAAAATCATGTATTATGAAACGGAAATTGAAAGTGTTGAGCTTCATTTTTCACCTACTAATTTCATGCACCTATGTGGTGTTGATTACCAAAAAGGTGCAGGCAGTTTCTTTGACGATTGTTTAAATAAACATGTCATAATTGATGAGTTGAAAATAAAAAAAGATGGAACCACGATGCAAAAGTTACAAGTTTTAGGATCCATTGAGGAGTTATTGGGAAAGCATGTTCATCTAACTGGTTCAGGACGTTATTTGCATTTGGAGTTTGATTATGCTCTACGTACAAGAAAACAGATACTAGCATTAACATTGAAAGAGACCTCTAGGAAAATTGTTCCTCAATCTTTATTAGATTTGAAGAGAAAGACAGTATTTCCAAAAGGTGAAAAAGTAATTTCCATTTACTCAAAACATTTACAAACATCGGAACTTTTTTATTATTTAAAAGATTAGTTTACATATCTTTTGTGGCATAAAATATATTTTTATCATTTTAAGGAGAACGAGGTTTTGGCTCGTTCTCTTTTTTGTTGTGATACTTCTTTCAAGGAATATTTGGTAGGATTGGAGTGAAAAAAGATTAACTAGGAAAGAAGGAAGTATATGGAAGCCATTTATCAACGTGATTCGGATCAAGATGGACTAACTGATGCTCAAGAATTGGCGCTAGGAACCAATCCTCTTAGCGCAGATTCTGATGGTGATGGTCGTTCAGATTTAGTGGAAGTAGAAGAAGGAACCAATCCCTTAGAAAAGGATTTTCAAGACATAGACCAAACAAGTATAACTGAACCATCTTCAGTATTTATGGAAATGAAACAAAAGATTTCGGATATGATGGAGAGTCACTACAAGGAATTTATACAGGCTCTGATTAGTATTGAAACAGGGATTGAAAACGAACAAGACCTTGAAGACTTATATACTTACTACATGAGAACAGATGCCGTTTCTCTTTTGTCTAGTGATTTAGAAACCAGTCCTCAAGAGGTTGAAATGGAGATAGAGTTGTAGGGGAATCATGTGATTCTCCTATTTTCGTATAGATGAAAGGAGCAATAATGGAAGTAATGCAATTATTGGCTATGTTTCGTGGAACAATTCCAAAAGATAGAGAGAAAATGGACTTATTTCTTCGTTATCAAGCGCAACATTTTGATGAGAAATGGCAGGACTTGGTAGAGAGTTTTTTGGCTGAAGAGGGCAAGATAGAAGAGATACCTCATGTATATTCGTTTCATCAAGATATTGTTTCTTTCCTAGAGGCTAGTTCTGAAAATAATGACCAAGATTTAGAAAGTTACACAAGAAATTTTGGACAAGCAGGTCTAGATAAATTATCTCAATTAAGCAATTGGGAGAAAAACTTGGTTCTAGAAGTCGCAACCTATAACCTTTCCACTCGATTTCACATTCAATCTGAAAAAGAGAAGCTAACACCATTAAGTGAGCTTGTATTTCATCAGAATCAGGATGTCAATTTAGTCAATGTCTATCGGGTTGCGAATAATCTATCTGACCGCATTAGTAGAGATATAGAGGAGTTTCTTCTAATGGTTGATTCCAAAGAACTAAAAAAAGAGGTTCTTCTAATGGTTGATTCCAAAGAACTAAAAAAAGAGGTTCTTGAGATTCATTTTGAAGAAAAAGAAGGAGATGTTCTAGCCTATTTGGGTTCAGAATTGATGGCTACTTTAGATACTGTTACGGATCTTGTCCATCATGAAGAAAACTACCAACAACTTCCACTGACACAAAAACTGAAGATTATTACTCATTTTGATGATGTAAAGGCTAGAAGCGAAAAGTCTAAGCAAGTAGCGGAAGCGGTCTTACCTTTAGATAATATTGACCAGGTAGAAGAAAATGTGGAAGTTCATTCCCTATCTAAAGTAGATAAAATTGTAGAAGAAGCTTTGAGGGAATATCCAATCGGTTCACAAGTAAGTTATAAAGGACAAGCCTTTCAGTTGGTTTCGATTGAAAATGCACAGTTAAATGACTTAGTTCGCCTAGAGCTATTCAATGATTCCAACCAGTTATTTGAAGAAAATCCTATCTTATACTTGAACAGTTTAGAAGAGATTGAACAAGTATTGTCTCATGTAGAACTTGAAAAAGAAGATTCAGAGATTGAGATTGATTCATCAAGTGAAAATCAGGAAATAGATTTGTTTTCCTATATGGAAGAGGATAATGAAAAGGAAAAGGAAACAAAACCTTTAATTTCAGGTATAGAAGAGATGGATGTCCCCGTTCAAGATTTTGTTTTTCCAGATGATTTAGAGGACTTTTATCCTAAGACAAATCGAGAAAAGATTGAAACGAATATCGCCGCAATTGAACTTGTTAAAAGATTAGAAAAAGAGGGACGACAAGCGAATCCAGAAGAACAAGAGCTACTAGCCAAGTATGTCGGCTGGGGTGGTCTTGCCAATGAATTTTTCGATGAACTCAATCCAAAGTATGAAACAGAACGTTTAACTCTTAAGAGCTTAGTAAGTAAATCAGAATACTCAACTATGAAACAAAGTTCTCTCACAGCCTATTATACAGACCCAATGATTATTCGCCAGATTTGGCAAAAATTACTGGATGATGGTTTTGAGGGAGGGAGGATATTAGATCCTTCTATGGGAACTGGGAACTTCTTTGCGGCTATGCCTAGAAGTATACGAGATAAATCAGAACTCTATGGGGTTGAATTAGACAGTGTGACAGGCGCAATCGCAAAACAACTCCACCCCAATACCCATATTGAAGTGCGAGGATTTGAAGAAGTGCCCTATCAAAATAATAGTTTTGATTTAATCTTAACGAATGTTCCTTTTGGAAATTTTCGCATTGCCGATAAAAACTATGATAAACCTTACATGATTCACGACTACTTTGTCAAACACTCACTTGATTTAGTAAGAGACGGAGGACAAGTGTCGATTATCTCATCTATCGGGACAATGGATAAGCGGACAGATAATGTCTTACAAGAGATTAAAACCAACACTCATTTTTTAGGGGGAGTTCGTTTGCCGGATACGGCTTTTAAAAAGATTGCAGGTACTCGTGTAACCACAGACCTCCTCTTCTTTCAAAAGGATCAAGCAAAGAATCTTAATGAGGAGGAACTTGTTTTTAGTGGTTCTATTCTCTTTGAGGAGGATAAGCGTGTCTGGATTAATCCTTATTTTGATGGGAAATACAACACACAAGTTTTGGGTGAATATGAGGTACGTAATTTTAATGGAGGAACCCTCAATGTTAAGGGGGAATCAGAAACATTAGCTACTGACATAATGAAAGCATTAGAGAATGTAGAAGCTCCTAAACAAATTGACAATTCTTTGAAAGCACCTGTTTTTATCCAAGAAGAAGTGGATAATTCTATCCCAAGTCGTATACGTGAGGACTTAACGCTCTATTCTTTTGGATATGAGGGAAATCAAATTTATTACCGAGATACGCATGGCATTCGGAAAAGTTCAAAAGTTGACGAAATTAGTTATTATGTAGATGAGAAGGGAGATTTTAAAGCTTGGGACAGTTCTTTGTCTGAACATAAAATAGACCGATTCGTGCAACTTCATTTGACTGATGAGGAAGCACTAGATGTTTACAAGTCAGAAGAAGCGAGTAAAAGGGGGAAATATAAGGGACTGTTCAAAAAAACTATCTTTTATGAAAGTCCCTTATCGGATAAGGATATTAGTCGCATTAAGGGCATGGTTGATTTGAGAGAGACCTATCAATCCTTAATTGAAATTCAACGTCATCCAGATTATAGTCGGACAGATTTTCAGGTATTACTTAGTAAACTCAATCGTGACTATAATCGCTTTGTAAGTCAATTTGGATACTTGAATGCCTCAGTCAATCGGAACTTATTTGATAGTGACGATAAGTATTCTTTATTAGCAAGTTTAGAAGATGAATACATTGATTCTAAAGATCAGAAAGTAAAATATAAAAAATCTTTAGCCTTTGAGAAAGCATTGGTTAGGCCGGAGAGAGTGATTACAAGAGTATCAACGGCTTTAGATGCCTTAAACTCTAGTTTATCGGATGGTAGAGGGGTTGATTTAGACTATATGGTATCAATTTATCCCGAACATAGCCAAGCTGCTATTTTAGATGAGTTAGGTGACCAGATTTTAATGGATCCAGAAAGCTATTTAAGAGGGGAAAGAAAATACCTTTCTAAGAACCAGTTTTTATCAGGAGATATTCTCAACAAGATAGAAGTAGTTCAACTATTAGTGGAGGAAAACAACCAAGAATATGATTGGAACCATGCTTTAGATTTGTTAGAATCTGTTCGCCCTCCAAGGATTCATCTGGCAGATATTGAGTTTAAAATAGGGTCACGTTGGATTCCTCAATCCGTTTATGGTAAATTTGCCTTTGAATGTTTTACCAATCGTGAATTTGAATTGTCTTCGCCAGATGTTGAACAAGTCATTGAAGTGAATCCTGTCGATGGCCAGGTTCATTTAAGGACATCATTTGCTTATCGCTATCCAAGTGCCAAAGATAGTAGTCTTGGAGTTAGTGGGTCACGTTATGATACAGGAAGAAAGATTTTTGAGAATTTACTTAATTCGAACCAACCGACGATTACCATGACTGTTACGGAAGGAGAAAAGAAAAAGACCATCACAGATTTGGAAAAAACCTCTGTTCTAAGAGCAAAAGAGCAGCATTTACAAGAGCTCTTTCAAGAATTTGTCTCACAGTATCCAGAAGTCCAACAAGTCATTGAAGAAAGTTACAATCGTCTTTATAATCGGACGGTTAGTCGAGAGTATGATGGTAGCCATCTAGTCATTGATGGCTTGGCACAAAACATCAGTCTTCGTCCTCACCAAGAGAATGCCATTCAAAGAATTATAGAAGAAAAAAGAGCCTTATTAGCTCATGAGGTAGGTTCAGGAAAGACCTTGACCATGCTTGGTGCTGGGTTTAAATTAAAGGAGTTGGGGATGGTTCATAAGCCCTTGTATGTGGTGCCCTCTAGTTTGTCTGCTCAGTTTGGCCAAGAAATCATGAAATTTTTCCCTACTAAAAAAGTCTTTGTGACCACTAAGAAAGATTTTGTGAAGGCGAGAAGAAAACAATTTGTTTCTCGTATTATTACAGGAGATTACGATGCCATTGTCATTGGGGATTCTCAATTTGAAAAAATCCCTGTCAGTAAGGAAAGACAGATGAACTATATAGAGGATAAACTCAATGAACTACGAGAGATTAAAACACATTCTGAAAATAAGTATACCGTTAAAGAAGCAGAGCAATCAATAAGTGGTCTAGAGAAACAATTGGAAGAACTCCAACGCTTTAATCGTGATAGTTTTATTGATTTTGAGAACTTAGGAATTGATTTTCTCTTTGTGGATGAAGCACATCACTTTAAAAATATTCGTCCAATTACTGGACTTGGAAATGTAGCAGGGATTACCAATACAACCTCTAAGAAGAACGTGGATATGGAAATGAAGGTTCGACAGATTCAGGAAGAACATGATTTTAAAAATATTGTCTTTGCGACAGGAACACCTGTTTCCAATTCTATTAGTGAGTTGTATACTATGATGAACTATATTCAACCAGATATCTTAAAACGCTATCAAGTTGATTATTTTGACTCTTGGGTAGGTGCTTTTGGAGAAATTCAAAACTCTATGGAATTAGCTCCTACAGGGGATAAGTACCAACCTAAGAAACGATTTAAAAAATTTGTCAATCTACCTGAGTTGATGAAAATCTATAAAGAAACAGCCGACATTCAAACACAAGATATGTTAGATTTACCTGTTCCAGAAGCTCGTATTATCCCTATTGAGAGTGAGTTAACTAAAAACCAGAAACTCTATTTAGAAGAATTAGTTATGAGATCAGATGCGGTTAAATGTGGAACAGTTGATCCAAGCCAGGATAACATGTTAAAAATTACGGGTGAGGCACGAAAATTAGCTATTGATATGCGTTTATTGGACTCTAGTTATAGTCTAGCAGACAATCATAAACTGCTTCAGGTAGTAGATAATGTTGAGAGAATTTATCGAGAAGGAATGGAAAATAAGGCTACTCAGATGATTTTTTCAGATATTGGAACACCTAAGAAAAAGGACAATGGCTTTGATGTTTATTCTGAGATTAAGGCTTTATTAGTTGATAGAGGAGTCCCTAGTAAGGAAATTGCCTTTGTACATGATGCCAATAGTGATGAAAAGAAGAATAGCTTGTCTCGAAAGGTCAATGCAGGAGAGGTGCGGATTCTTCTTGCCTCAACTGAAAAAGGAGGAACAGGTTTAAATGTTCAGAGCAAGATGAAAGCAGTTCATCATCTGGATGTACCGTGGAGACCAAGTGATGTAGGACGGATTTTGCGGACATTCAAAATAAAAAAGAATGTGGAGGTAACAGACAATGGCAAAATCATTATTTGAGGAACTGGGCGGCAAATACGAAAGGCAAGGGGATTATTTGATACCGTGCTTAACTGTACCTGCCGAAGAAGAACAGGCAATAGGCATCTGGGGGCAACGGCATTTAGATTATCTAAAACAGTACCGTAAAGTTACATACACCAATCTTCTTACAAGCGGCAGGCTAAACGCCTACCTTGCCGACATCAACAGACAGGCACAGGAACGCTTTGAAAGGCTCATAGAGGGTATGAAACAGGCACAGGGCATAACGGAACAGCTAAAGGCAGAAAACGCCTTAGAATGGACAGGATGCCTCAATAACATAAGGGCTTGTGCGAGGGAGATTGTGGAAAAGGAAATTATTTTTGCATAAACAGATGATTAGTGGCAGGGGGAAATCCTGCCGCTTTTTCTGCTTTAGTTTGTCAGCTTGACAAATAAAGGGTTAAGGAATATAATTAGATTCAGTATTATACAAGGAGTTAATAAATATGCGGCAAGGTATTCTTAAATAAACTGTCAATTTGATAGTGGGAACAAAAAGTAGCAGTCCCGTTTCACTTTTAATATGGGGCTTAGTTTTTTGTACCCAGTTTAAGAATACTTTTATCATGTAATTTTATATGCCCGAAAACATATAAGTGTTTTGGGGCTATTGGAGTTATTTACCCAGTGATAGGAGTATTTATCACTGGGTATTTTTATGCCCTTTTTTGGGTGTTGATAGGAGGAAAATCACATGAAAATAATTAACTTAGGCATTCTGGCTCACGTTGACGCAGGAAAGACAACATTAACGGAAAGTTTATTGTATACCAGTGGTGCAATTGCAGAACTAGGGAGCGTAGATGAAGGCACAACAAGGACAGATACAATGAATTTGGAGCGTCAAAGGGGAATCACTATCCAGACAGCAGTGACATCTTTTCAGTGGGAGGATGTAAAAGTCAACATTATAGATACGCCAGGCCATATGGATTTTTTGGCGGAAGTATACCGTTCTTTATCCGTATTAGACGGAGCAGTATTATTAGTTTCTGCAAAGGATGGCATACAGGCACAGACCCGTATACTGTTTCATGCACTACAGATAATGAAGATTCCGACAATTTTTTTCATCAATAAAATTGACCAAGAGGGGATTGATTTGCCAATGGTATATCGGGAAATGAAAGCAAAGCTTTCTTCGGAAATTATAGTGAAGCAAAAGGTTGGGCAGCATCCCCATATAAATGTAACGGACAATGACGATATGGAACAGTGGGATGCGGTAATTATGGGAAACGATGAACTATTAGAGAAATATATGTCAGGGAAACCGTTTAAAATGTCAGAACTGGAACAGGAAGAAAACAGGAGATTCCAAAACGGAACGTTATTTCCCGTTTATCACGGAAGCGCTAAAAACAATCTGGGGATTCGGCAGCTTATAGAAGTAATTGCCAGTAAATTTTATTCATCAACGCCTGAAGGTCAATCTGAACTATGCGGGCAGGTTTTTAAGATTGAATATTCAGAGAAAAGGCGGCGTTTTGTTTATGTGCGTATATATAGCGGAACATTGCATTTGAGGGATGTTATTAGAATATCTGAAAAAGAGAAAATAAAAATCACAGAGATGTGTGTTCCGACAAACGGTGAATTATATTCATCCGATACAGCCTGCTCTGGTGATATTGTAATTTTACCAAATGATGTTTTGCAGCTAAACAGTATTTTGGGGAACGAAATACTGTTGCCGCAGAGAAAATTTATTGAAAATCCTCTCCCTATGCTCCAAACAACGATTGCAGTAAAGAAATCTGAACAGCGGGAAATATTGCTTGGGGCACTTACAGAAATTTCAGATGGCGACCCTCTTTTAAAATATTATGTGGATACTACAACGCATGAGATTATACTTTCTTTTTTGGGGAATGTGCAGATGGAAGTCATTTGTGCCATCCTTGAGGAAAAATATCATGTGGAGGCAGAAATAAAAGAGCCTACTGTTATATATATGGAAAGACCGCTTAGAAAAGCAGAATATACCATCCACATAGAAGTCCCGCCAAATCCTTTCTGGGCTTCTGTCGGGTTGTCCATAGAGCCGCTCCCTATTGGAAGCGGAGTGCAGTATGAAAGCAGAGTTTCACTTGGATATTTAAATCAATCGTTCCAAAATGCGGTTATGGAGGGGGTTCTTTATGGCTGCGAGCAGGGGCTGTATGGATGGAAAGTGACAGACTGTAAAATCTGTTTTGAATATGGATTGTATTATAGTCCTGTAAGTACCCCCGCAGACTTTCGGCTGCTTTCCCCTATCGTATTGGAGCAGGCTTTAAAAAAAGCAGGGACAGAACTATTAGAGCCATATCTCCACTTTGAAATTTATGCACCGCAGGAATATCTCTCACGGGCGTATCATGATGCTCCAAGGTATTGTGCAGATATTGTAAGTACTCAGATAAAGAATGACGAGGTCATTCTGAAAGGAGAAATCCCTGCTAGATGTATTCAAGAATACAGGAACGATTTAACTTATTTCACAAATGGGCAGGGAGTCTGCTTGACAGAGTTAAAAGGATACCAGCCAGCTATTGGTAAATTTATTTGCCAACCCCGCCGCCCGAATAGCCGTATAGATAAGGTTCGGCATATGTTCCACAAGTTAGCTTAACAGCTTGCAAAAGTCATATAAAATGAGATTTGAAAGGATTAGAGACTAATTATGATGAAATGCGAATGGATATTGTGTCCTGTTTGTGGGAGCAAAACCCGTAATAAAATTAGGAAGGACACTGTTTTGGAGAATTATCCCCTTTATTGTCCAAAATGCAGACAAGAAAGATTGATTAAAGTTGACAACTTGAAGATAACTGTCATCAAAGAGCCAGACGCTTAAGACGCAGAGCCGATGAAATTGTGGAACAATTCACGAATCATCGGCTCTTTTTGTTTCGTATTTGAAAGAACAAACTCACCAAATAAAAAAAACGATATTCGGGTGGGTTATTTTGTTATACCCTAAATTACCCTCTGAATTTGTTTTTAAATTTGGAGGGATTTTTTTATGTCCTTTTTTCGGGCAGTTATCTATCTGCTCATACGAAGCAAAATTTATCAATACATAGCATATCAGAGAACGGCAGGAAACCAGTTAAAAAAATTTCTGCCAGTGCAACGGTACTTCTCACCTTGAAAGTAGAAGTACAATCTCCATACAATAGAATTACTATTTCCTATAACCGTAAAGGTCACAGAGCCTTTGCGGTTTTTCTTTTGTCGATTTTTGTTGGAAAGTGCCGTAGGGCTGTTTCTGATATGCGGTGTCGTTCTCCGCCTCTCCATCTGGATTTTTTACATTTCAAAAATTCAGATGGGAGGTATTTATGGTGAAATATGCACCAAGAAAGGTATATATCAGAGAAAGTGGCGGCTATGTGGAATTATCCTACACGGAGTTCTGCCGTTGCAGGGAATCCGACCAGACCTATATGGACAAGCTGTTTATCCCCATTCAAGGCTGTCTGCTTGAAGTCGTGAGGGAGCAATACACAGACTTCTACCGTGACAAGGAACGGTGGCGTTATCTGCAAAAATTAGATACAAAGAATAGACTGCTATCTCTCGACGGATTTACGGACAGCGAGGGGAATCCTCTGGACTTTATCACTGATGAAGCGGTGGACATTGCAGAAACCGTTGTCAATGCGGTCATGGTGGACAGGCTGAAAGCCGCCCTGCCTTTGCTGTCGGATAGTGAACAGGAGCTGATACAGGCAATCTTTTTTGACGGACTTTCCGAGCGTGAAGTCGGGGCGAGGTTGGGCATAACCCAGAGCGTTGTAAACAAACGCAAAGCCAGAATCCTAATAAAACTAAGAAAGATAATAGAAAATTAAAATTTAAGGCGTTCAGCCCCCTTGTTTTTTCCTTTGGGAAGATGAGGGGGCTTTTCTCTGCCCTCTCAATCAATTCTGATTGGAGGAAGTAAGAATGGCATACAACCACGGACGGGAGGACAGGAAATGGCGTATCTGGAAAGAAGCGGAGGAAAAGCTGCTGCGTGAGTGCGGCGTTGATGAAGCGACCATTGAGCAGATACGCATGGCGGACAGGGCAGACTTCAATTCCAACAGGCGGTTTTACCGATGGACGAATGACGTTGCGGAATATCTTGAGGACATGGCAGGCAGGGAGCGGCAGGCGGAAGTGGGTACGGTTGCGGAGTTACTGGAAGAGATTGAGAGCGAAAATCTCTATCAAGTATTAGTCACGGTGGACGGGCGTACCTTGAAAATCGTCCTGCTGAAAATGCAGGGGTATTCCACAAAGGAGATTGCCCCGCTTGTGCATTTGACGACTGGTGCCATCTATGCGAGGTTAGACCATCTGCGGAAGAAGCTGCGGAAAATTTTATAGCTTCTAAAACAGCCTGCCATCCTGCGGGCTACTGGGTGAGGGATGGAAATCCCCTCACTCATTTTTTGCAGGAGGACAACAGGATGGCATACAGGGTTAAGGCATACACGCTTCGGGAGGAATCCACGGAAAGCGGCACAAGGTATTTTATCAGCTTTAAGGACGGGCAGGGCAAATCCCACGAGTTGGAAGTGTCGGAACAGTTCTTTATGGAGTTTCGGCAGATGGAGCGCAGGAACAGGAATCTTTTCTAATGGGACGAGCGGCACAGGGAGTTTAACGAGGTATGGGACGAAACCCTTTACAGACGGGCGTTGCGTGTGCCTAAGAGCCTTGATGAACGCATGGTTGAGGAAGAACGGAATGAAACGCTCTATAAGGCGGTTGGGAGCCTTCCAGAGATACAAAGGCGGCGTTTCCTGCTCTACTACGAGTATGAGTTCAATTTTTACCAAATCGCCGCTATGGAGCATTGCACCGCTTCGGCAATACAGAAATCTGTTGCGATTGCAAAGGAGAAAGTAAAGGCGGAAATTGAAGAAATATCTCCAACCGTGACCGACACCGCCCGAAAAAGAAATCTGTTTTTTATTTGTGTGGGATTGGCGGCATTACATACTCTCACTTTTTTCCGTGGGAGTAAATCTATTTTTAAGGAGGTCAACGCCTATGTGCAACGAAAACAAAGACACCGCCCGAAAGGAGGAAAGCCATGCAGAAGTTACAGACAGTCAACGCCGAAACGCTCCTTTATGAACCGCTTGAGAAACCATCCTTTGTGGTGGACAGCCTTATCCCGACAGGCTTATCGCTGTTCTGCGGCTCACAGAAGATAGGCAAAAGCTGGCTCATGCTGAAGCTATGCTTATGCGTGTCGCAGGGAATCCCTTTATGGGATATGCCGACAATGGAGGGCGATGTGCTTTACCTCTGCCTTGAGGACACGTTCTGCCGCATACAGGACAGGTTATTTCGTTTGACGGACGAAGCAAGCGGGCGGCTCCACTTTGCCGTGGCAAGCTGCAAGCTGTCAGACGGTCTTATCGTGCAGCTTGAAGATTATCTGAAAGATTACCCAGACAGCAGGCTCATTGTCATTGATACCTTGCAGAAAGTCCGTACAGCTTCAAAAGACAATGCCTATGCAAGCGACTATGGGGACATCTCCCTCATCAAAGACTTTGCCGACAGGCACTCTCTGGCGGTCATTGTCGTACACCACATCCGAAAGCAGAATGACAGCGACGTGTTCAACAAGGTGTCTGGGACGACAGGATTAACGGGGAGTGCGGACGCTACCTTTGTTCTGGAAAAGGAGAAACGTGCGTCTGACACCGCCAAGCTGTATGTGACGGGCAGGGACACGCCTTATCAGGAATACACGCTGCGTTTCCGTGATTGCCGTTGGGAGCTTGTGGAGCGGAAAACGCAGGAGCAGCTTGCGAAAGAAACGATACCAGATGTCCTTTTTCGGTTGGTGGATTTTATGAGGGATAAGGAAGAATGGATAGGCACGGCAACGGAACTGTTAGCCGCTATGGGGGAAACGGAAACCATACCCACGGTGATTACGAAATGGCTGAATGAATAACGCACCACATTTTTAAGCGAGAACCGTATCTGCTACCAGTACAGCCGCAGGAAAGACGGCAGGCGGATTGCCCTTGCAAGGAGGGCGGGTGACAGCGGTGATGGTGGTGACAGCGATATTAGGATACCCCCCTGTTACTGTCATTGACGCTTAAAGCCATGTAAAGCTGGCGGCTCTGCCCTGCGGGTGACAGCAGTGACGGTGGTGACAGTGATTTTAGGATACCCTGCCGCTGTCATCCCTACGGGAGAACACCCCGTAAACGCAAAATGCAGGCGTGAGATTTACTCGCCCTTTTCGGTCGTGTAAAACCACCCCTGCGGTCAGAAAAATCATTCCGATTTTTCCGACTGCGTTTACAGGGTGTAACACACTACACTTTGCCCTGCAAAGTCGTGTGCCAGACGTTCCCTCTGGACTCCCTTAAGGCAGGGCTGTGCCCTGCTATCCTACGCCTTACGGCTTCGGATAAAAGAATGGCGGCATGACGGTGACGGCTCTTGCGAGGGGGGTATCCCAAAAACACCGTCATCATCGACATGACCGTCATGCAGGGGGTGAGGGTGACAGTTGCGGCAGTCGGCAGGGGGTATCCCAAAACTGCTGTCACCACCGTCACCGCTGTCACCCCAAAGGACGGTCACCCGCCGAAAGAAAGGAGGAATCCGCCTATGCCTTATGCAATCCTGCGTTTCCAGAAACGAAAAGCGGGCGGCGTTGCGGCTTGTGAACGCCACAACGAGCGGAAGAAAGAAGCCTACAAAAGCAACCCAGATATAGATATGGAACGCTCTAAAAACAATTACCATCTCATAGCACCACCAAAGTACACCTACAAGAAAGAGATTAACCGCATGGTAGCCGAAGCGGGGTGCAGGACAAGGAAAGACAGCGTGATGATGGTGGAAACGCTCATCACAGCTTCACCAGAATTTATGAACCAGTTACCGCCCGAAGAACAAAAAGCGTATTTCCAGACGGCTCTTGACTTCATTTCGGAGCGTGTTGGAAAGCAGAATATCCTCTCCGCTGTCGTCCATATGGACGAGAGAACGCCCCATATGCACCTCTGCTTTGTGCCGATTACGCCAGACAATAAGCTGTCAGCGAAAGCTATCTTAGGCAACCAGAAATCATTATCCGAGTGGCAGACCGCCTACCATGAGCGGATGTCCTCACGGTGGAATCAGCTTGAACGGGGGCAGTCCTCAATGGAAACCAAGCGGAAACACGTCCCCACATGGCTCTATAAATTAGGCGGCAGGCTTGATAAACAGTATGAAGAAATCGTGTCTGCCCTATCCGACATCAACGCCTTTAACGCAGGGAAGAAAAGGGATAAAGCGTTAGATTTACTCTCTGCATGGCTGCCAGACGTGGAGAAATTCTCTAAGGAAATCGGGAAACAGCAGGCGTATATCGACAGTTTGAAAGAGAGAATTGGGCAGGAATCAGACTATGCGGGGCGTATGCGTGATGAAAAGTACGAGCAGGAACTAAAGGTGCAGAAAGCGAATCAGAAGATATTTGAATTGCAGAGAACCAACGAGCAGATGGGGCGGCTGCTGTCAAAAATACCGCCCGAAGTGTTGGAAGAATTGCAGAAAAATCATAGAAGCAGAGCGAAAGAAAGGTAGATATGTGAATGAAGAAACAGGATTTTAAGGTGTTAAAGACCAAAGACTTGTACCCGTTCCCCGACAATCCGTTTCATGTGGCAGAAGATGAAACACTGTCAGAGTTAGCGGAAAGCATCAAGGAATTTGGCATTGTCACGCCGATAATCACACGCCCGAAAGAGGACGGGGACGGTTATGAAGTGATTGCAGGACAGCGGCGTGTCCGTGCTTCTGAACTTGCAGGGATAAATACCGTGCCTGCGTTTGTCCTGCCCTTAGACCGTGACCGAGCCATCATCACCCTTGTAGACAGCAATTTGCAGCGTGAGAATATCCTGCCATCGGAGCGGGCGTTTGCTTACAAGATGAAATCCGAAGCCATGAAGCGGCAGGGTTTCCGCACAGACTTAACCTCGTCACAAGTTGTGACGAAGTTGCGGACGGACGACAAGGTGGCACAGGGCTTCGGCGTGGGCAGGATGACCGTGCAGCGTTTTATCCGCCTGACGGAACTGATACCGCCGATTTTGCAGATGGTGGACGAGGGGAAAATCGCCCTCACGCCTGCGGTGGAACTGTCCTTCTTGAAGAAAGACGAGCAGGAAAACCTCTTTGCCACGATGGAGAGCGAAGAAGCAACGCCCTCACTCTCACAGGCACAGCGGATGAAACAGTTAAGCCAGAGCGGGCGGCTTGACATGGATACGATATTTGCGATTATGACGGAGGAAAAGGGCAACCAGAAAGAAACCTTGAAAATCAACACAAGCAAGCTGAAAAAATACTTTCCGAAGAACACAACGCCGAAGCAGATGGAGGAAACCATCATCAAACTTTTGGAGCGTGAGTTGCAGAGGAAACGCAACCGTGACAGCCGCTAATCTTCTTTTTTCGGGAAGTAAATACAGAGAGTTGAGGTATGGAGAATGAGAGAAATCCAGTATGAAATCGTAAAGGAAATCGCAGTATTGTCTACGGGCGACAGTGGCTACACAAAGGAAATCAATCTCATTTCATGGAATGGGAAAGAGCCGAAGTATGACATCCGCAGCTTTTCCCCGAACCGTGAAAAGTGCGGCAAGGGAATCACGCTGAACGCTGATGAAGCGGCGGCACTCCTTAAAGCATTACAGAAAGAATTAAACAGCGAGGATTAATGGTATCTGATTGGCAGGGCGGGGACATTTCCAAACTCTTCCCTGCCCTGTCTGGAAAGGAAGATTTAAGTATGGGCGAGGATAAGAAAGCAGATAAAAAGAGAAAGCGTATCGTGCCAAAAGCACCAGTGCAGATGATAATCAGCCGTGAATATGTCGGCACACAGACCGTTACAGAAGCGTTTGTCCCGATTATCTCCGAGGATATTCGGAAGAAGATTGCCGAGGGCGACACCTTCGACAATGAGGGGCTGTCCGCTTAGAATGTACGCAATGGGACATGAAAACAGATAGGACAGATACGGAGGTTTTACAGTATGGCAGGAATCAAAGAAGAAAAGAAAATCTATTTAGTCGGCATTTATTGCCGCTTATCTAAAGACGATGGTACGGATAACGAGAGTGCGAGCATTGCGACACAGAAATCCATCCTCACGGATTATGTGAAAAAGCAGGGATGGCACATAGCAAAAACGTATGTGGACGATGGTTATTCTGGTACAAATTTCCAAAGACCAAGTTTCCAGAATATGATAAAAGACATTGAAAGCGGTCTGATAAACTGCGTGATTACGAAAGATTTATCCCGTCTGGGGAGAAACTATCTTGATTGTGGGTTATATCTGGAAGTTTTCTTCCCAGAGCATAACGTGAGGTATATAGCGGTCAATGACGGCGTAGATACCTTGAATAAATCTGCTATGGACATCACGCCTTTCCGCAACATTTTAAACGAAATGTATGCCGCTGACATATCTGTTAAGATAAAATCGGCATATCGGGCGAGGTTTCAACAGGGGAAATTCATGGGAACTACCGCCCCTTATGGCTATATCAAAGACCCTGCCGACCACAACCATCTGCTGATAGATGATAAAGTGGCACATGTTGTAAAAGAGATATTCGACCTTGCATTAAAAGGGAATGGAGTTGCCAAAATTTGCAGACATCTTAATAAACAGCATATCCTACGCCCTGCCGCTTATGCGGCGGAGCGTGGCGAAACAGGCTTTGAACGTCATTTTGAGGGGAACGAGGACAAACGCTATATTTGGAGTGGGAACAGCGTGAGGAGCATTTTAAGAAGCCCGATATATGCGGGAAATCTTGTAGGCTACAAACGGATTGCCGCCAATATGAAAAGCAAGAAACGCCCCTCTAAGCTGCCCGAAGAATGGGAAGTGATACCCAATACCCATGAGGGAATAGTCACGCAGGAGGAATTTGATATTGTCCAACAGCTTATTACAAGTCGTAGGCTTCCACAGAACAAGGGAGGATTTGTAAATATTTTTGCAGGCGTTATCAAGTGTGTGGACTGCGGATGTGCTCTGCGGGCAATGAACGTACACAGGAGGAAACGCCCAGAGATTATCGACTGTGTACAGTATTCATGTAATAATTATGCAAGAAACGGAAGAAGCGAGTGTAGTGCCCACAATATAGAAGCAAGGGATTTATTCAATGCCGTTCTTGCCGACATCAACTGTTTTGCGGATATGGCAGTGAATGATGAAAAGGCGGTCAGGGCCATAGAAAAGCGGCTCACGGAAACAGACCAGAGCAGGGCGAAAGCATTAGAGAAAGAACGTAAGAAGCTGAACAAACGCCTTGCGGAACTGGACAGGCTGTTTTCCTCTCTCTACGAGGATAAGGTCATGGAGCGTATTACCGAGCGGAATTTTGAGATGATGTCGGGGAAATACCAGAAAGAGCAGCTTGAAATTGAAGCAAGGCTGAAAGAGGTGACGGAAACTCTTAATGAAAGCTACGAGAAATCACGGGGAATCCGTGACTTCCTCGCCCTTATCCGAAATTATCAAGGCTTAAAAGAACTGGATGCAACAGTTATAAACGCACTCATAGACAAGATACTTGTTTCGGAGCGTGAGAAGATGGCAGACGGAACAGTGAAGCAGGAAATCAAGATTTACTATAAATTCATCGGCTTTGTCGATGAATTACATATCATACCTACAAAACGGTGGGCAGCAATGCCCGCTAAAAATTGTACGGTGTGCGGCGTTGAATATGTCCCGGGCTCTGGTGCATCAAGGTATTGTCCTGCTTGTGCCAAGAAGATACGGAGGGAGAAATCAAACGAGAGCAAACGCAGGAGCAGAGAACAGAAAAGGATAGCATGTATGAACTGTCCGCAAAAAATGACCGACTGACATTCAGCAACGCAATGGACGGATTATCCGACAGGGAGATGAAAACAAGGAAGTGGATATTTACCACTACATTACCAAAGGTTCGTTTGATAATTATCTATGGGCAACTCAGGAGAACAAACTCCGTTATATTAAGCAGATTATGACTTCTAAGGAGCCGATTCGTGCTGCAGAAGACATTGATGAGCAGACCATGACAGCTTCTGATTTTAAGGCACTAGCAACAGGTAATCCTTATCTCAAATATAAGATGGAACTAGAGAATGATCTAACTCTATTAGAAAATCAAAGACGCGCCTTTCAACGCAGCAAGGATCACTATCGTCACACAATCTCCTACTGTGAAGAAAATATGCCCATTCTTGAGAAACGATTAATCAAGTATGATGGAGATATTCAACAGTCTGAAATGTCGAAAGACCAGGCATTTTCTATGATGATAGGTAAGCAAGCTTTTGATCAACGAGCTGAAGCGGGGGAATCTCTACACCGTCTTATCCGTCATAATCAAGCTGACAGCAAAGAATTCCGTACCCTAGCTAGTTATCGAGGATTTGACATTAAAATGCTTAGTCTTCCAACAAATCAACCTCTTCCTGAAACTTTCTCTGTTAAGATTGTAGGAGAAAATCAGTATTCTGTCAGTTTAGACTTGTATTCTCCTTTGGGGACAATTCAAAGACTCCAACATACGATAGACCACATTAAAGATGACCAAGTGAAAACTCAGAACTTATTGGATGAATTAAAGGATAAATGGACTACTGCTAAGGTAGAAATTGAGAAAAATTTTCCAAAGGAAGAGGATTATCAAACTAAAAAGGGCGAATACGATGTACTCGCGCCATTGATTGAAACAGAAACGGATTTAGATATTATTGATCAGGCCTTACGACAATTCCACGAAAAAGGAAAAGAAAAGCAAGAACAACTTTCTTTTGAATTAGATTAAAAAATATATATAAATAGCGGACAAGAAAAGAAAAGCGCGGTAGAATAAAGATAGAAAGAAACGAGGTAACGATTATGATGGAAGATACCTATTATCAATTAGAAGAGGCTTTGGTACAGGGATTTCAAACACCTGAAGAATACCAATCCTACAAGGAGTTAAAGGAACATTATGAGGAAGTGACAGGCGATTACAGCTTTTCTATACGAGAACTTACTAGTCAATTGGAAATCGCTCTTCAGAATCATCGAGGTGTGGACTTTGAAGAACATGAAAAAGAGGAGTATTTGGACTTAGTTCAAAAATTAGAAGAGTTTGATTCCTCTCTTGCCACCCATTATCGTCAATTGATTGACTAGAAAGGAGAAAGTTATGAATGATTTACTCCTTATCCCAGTAATTTTTTTAGCAGTTGGAGGAATTCTTATTCTTTTATGGAGACTCTTTCTTATTGCCAGTGGACTTTTCCTGATTGGTTTTGTCAGTTTTCTTATTTTCGTGGAGGTTTATGGAATTTATTTGTTCTTTACTGAACCTACTTTATATTTTGATGATATCAGACAACATGGTTTAACTAGTTTTACGGCTGTGTACCTTTTCATCAATCTGATGTTGGTTCTAGGATTTAGTTGGCGCTTCATTAACTCCATTTATTTTAAAAAATAATTATTTTATAATTTTTTTATATTTAGTGTAAACTATTCAGTGCGTCCCAAATACGGGAGGTTTGTTTCTGATTTTCATATTTGGATTATAATATTCTCATCAGAGTTACTTAAGGAGTAAGATATGAACCAGATTATGAAACAATATAAATTACTATATTTCTTGATTATTTTATTAAGTCTGACAAGTGCTCTTTTAATGACATTCTTCTCTCTCCAATTAGGAAGAATACTTGATAGTATATCTAATTCAAATAGTGGATTACTCTTTCATATCACTATTTGTGTAAGTTTAATTTTACTGTGGTTCTTTATCTCTTGTTCTTATTCCTATCTTAAAAATCAATATGTAAAAAAAGTTATTATAGATCTAAAAAAGGGTCTCTTATTACATTATTTATCGCGTGAATTTAACCAAATTGACAACCGTAACCATTCAGATTTCTTAAATAATATCACCAAAAATAGTGACCTTATTCAAGAAAATTTATTGATTCCTAGAATCTCTCTAATTGCAAATTTAGGGACCCTTATCATGAGTGTGGTTGCCATTATCTATATAGAATGGCGATTAGCATTAGTCTTTCTTTTATTGTCGAGTATAACGATTTTTCTATCTCAAATTCCTGGAAAGTTAATGACTAAAGCAACTAATAATTATTCCCTACAAAATAGTCACTATTTGTCAAAAATGACAAACTTTATTAATGGTTTTGAACAAATTAAGTTATTAAATATTCAAAGCTGGACCCAAGAAAAAATTCAGGGAATCAGTTTAGAATTTGAAGAGTCCAGAAAGACATATCAATTCTTAAAAGACTTAGCTTCAACTACTGGAATTTTACTAAGTTTTGGCTCTCAACTATCCTGTATGGTCGCTGGTATCTTTTTTGTAAGAAATAACTTACTGACTATTGGACTACTAGTAGCAAGTATTCAATTATTAAACGGTGTTTTTGCTCCACTACAATCTATTCTTTACAATAAAAATTTAATCAGCAGTAGCAAGTCCATTATTGATAATATCCAAGAAAATCTATATGAGACAAATCATGGAACTTTCCATAAAACAAGTACAATTGATTGTGATAACATTTCGACTATTTCTATTAGCCAATTATATTATGAAATTGAAAATAGAATATTATTTGATCATTTTTCCTATGAATTTAAAAAAGGCAAGCGCTATGCGATTATCGGTGCTTCAGGAACTGGGAAAACAACTTTAGTAAAATTAATACTAAATTATTATCCAAAAAATCTTTATGATGGAGAAATAAAAATCAACGGAAAACAGAATATTGATATTCCCTCAGAGGAGTTATATAAAGATATTGCGTTTGTGCAAAAAAATGACTTTCTAATTGAAGGCAATATTCTAGAGAATATCAAATTGGCTAGAAACCTTCATTTAACTGAAAAATTAAGAAAATCCTTAGGTTTTAATGAAGACTTCCTTCGTAAAAACCTAGCTCAATCAAACAAAATCATTTCAGAAGGAGAAAAGCAACGAATTGATTTAGCTAGGTTTTTAGTCAAAACATATTCAGTTTATATATTTGACGAACCTACAAGTAACCTTGATCCAATAAAAGCAAAAGAAATAATGGACTACATTCTATCCATTAAAGATGCAATTGTTATTGTCATTACTCATGATCAAAATCCAGAAATATTGGAAGAGTTTGATCACGTTATTACCTTATAGATAAATGGCCTAGTCTACTAAATGAATGATGTGTTTCTCAAAGTATTGTTTGTAATTTTTGTAGATTGTTTTATTGAATAATTCAAAAATTTTTAAAGCATCTTCTATTTTTAAAATTGATTTTTGATTACGATGAAATTTAAGTTCAAAAAATCCTTCTAAATACAAAAGAATAGTTTGTTCAAAAAAATCTGTGGAATTAGATAATATATTCTTAGTAGCTTGTTTTAAAAATAAAGCTTCCTCATATAAGCTGTTTTCAATCATAATAAGAAGTGAATTAAGAAGTAATTGAACGAGAGCTTGTTTATTTCTAGGTATAGAACTATACAACTTTCCTTTTTTAAGCGCCTCTTTGGCATATCTAAATAATAAATTTGGTAATATTGCTCGACAACAATTTCCAAGAATAAGAATTTCGTAATATCCCCAGTTTTCAACAGAAAATAAATAATTAGTAAGATAAGAGGTGTCTTGATTACTCAATTGATGAGTATTATCAATTCCATAGATAATACTTTCAATGAAAATAGCGTTTAACTTATGATAATGAGATTTGGTTTCTCTAAACAGTTCCATCTCTTTGCTTACCATATTAAGTAATGATTTGATTTCTTGATTGTATGCAGCCTGTTGAACTAAGCGTATCAAGGTATTGAAGTCTGAAGGCTGATAATTATTACATGAAAGCAAAAACTCTTCTAGTGTTACACCTATTTTTTCAAGTAGATATAATAATTTAAAAAATGAGATTTCTGTCTCTCCTAATTCAAATCTAGATATTTGAGACTTTGAAATTTCTGCACCTGCTAATGAAGAAATAGAAATACCTTTTCCTTCTCGTATTTTTCTATAAGTTTCACCTATAATCATATTTATCTCCATTTACCATAAAAAATCATTAGAAAGCGTGACAGATTATGAAAAAATACTATCAAATCTTTTTATTATTATTTGATATTATCATTATTATTGGATTATATCAATAAAATTAATGAGTGTGTGAAAATTCAATACTAGGAGAAAATGAAATAAATATTTCCACAATAAAACGTATGATATCAAGTTTTTTGGAAAGCCTCTGTTCGTAAATTATTTTAACTCATAGTTGATGATTCCACAAATTGAAAAGTTTTAAACTTAGCATTTAAACGCTCAATTTTAATACGTATTACAACTATCTCTATTAAACTTCTTATCCTCTACAGTCGATACATGCTTTTTAGAACTTTTTAAAGGAAAAAAGATATCTCATGAATATTCATAGTATCTAAATAACAAAAACAAGTAATTGCTCTGACAAACTTGACCTATACTTTCTTTAAAAAGAGTAAAATAATGTGTATGACCATCTCAAAAAACTAATTGACAGGCACGAAGTGTCGTTAAATAGATTATGATTGTGTCTTTATGGTGTATATCTTTTTCCAGGATAATTCTTACTTTGGTTTCTTTTAGGACATTGAAATAGGACTTTCTGTGACATCAATAGCTATAGTGACACTTGTTGATTTTAAGTTTTCTAAGTCAAATAGACTTGAGGAATGAAGAGTATATTCTACGAATGTTAATGTTCAGTGACTATCACTAGTCCAAGACCAAAATCAAAAAACTAGAAGATGTTGAGTTGATTAATAGCATAAATAATGCAAGTTCAGAATTAACTGTTTTTCTAGACTTAAAGTTTTTGTGCCTCCTCCTTTACAGTGTTTGGATTTATAAGTTGTATCTAGACAGGATATCTTTGTTGGGAAGGTATCCTTTTTGACACTAATAAATAAATTAAAGTTCTCAGGAGTTAGTTGCATGGTTTTTCGTAAATAGTTTTCTTAACTATAGTATAGCATAGTACAGTATGGCACTTTATTTTTTCCAATAAGTCTATTATACCCCAAGGACAGCTGGTTTTAATTTTTTCTCTGTACTGTACGATTTTGCGCCAGAAATGTAGGAATTACCTTTCGTTGTGATGTGATAAAACTTACAAATCTTTTTTGTTATTCTTGACCTAGTTTTTATAGAAAGAAGGTCTAAGA